>NZ_LGDO01000033.1:0-27725 GCF_001279805.1 Streptomyces sp. XY431 | reverse complement strand
GATCACGTGGGGCACGTGGGGTGGCGGCGCAGCAGGCGATCGAGGGGCTGCGGGAGCTTGCCGGAGCGGGGTTGGGGGCCGAGGGGGTGTTCCGCAGGGCGGACGAGCTGCTGCGGGGGGTCCTGGAGTACGACGCGGTCTGCTGGCACTCGGCGGATCCGGCGACCGGGCTGGTGAACTCGGTGTTCAGCGACGACCTCAGTCTGGAGGGGTTCGAGAACGCGGTGCGTCTGGAGGTGTGGGCGGACGACGTGGCGACGTTCTCGGCGATCCGGCGCAGCGGGGTGCGGGCGGAGACGCTGAGCCGGGCCACCCGGGGGCGGCTGTCGGAGAGTGTGCGGTTCCGGGAGCAGATCCGGCCGGCGGGGTTCGGTGACGAGCTGCGGGCCGTGTTCGACGCGCACGGCGGAATGTGGGGGTGCGCGGTCTTCCTGCGGGTGCCGGGGCGGGGGCCGTACCTGGCCCGGCACCGGGAGCTCGCGGACCTCGCCGCGCGGCACCTCGGCCATGCGCTGAGGGCCTGTCATGTGCCGGCGGCCGACGTGGGACCGGGCCGGGCGGCGGACGCGGGTCCGGCGGTGGTGGTGCTCGGCCGGGGGAACCGGCCGATCGCGATCTCCGGTCCGGCGGAGGAACTGCTCGGTCGGCTCTCCGACCCGAGCCGGACCTCGCTGCGGGTGCCCACGGCCGTCGCGATGGCCGCCGAGCAGGCCCGCCGGGTGGCCCACGGCCTGCCGGTGCCGCAGTCGAAGATCAGGGTGCAGGACGGCGAGGGCCGCTGGTACGTGCTGCACGGTTCGGCGTTGAAGGGCGGCGCCGAGGACCTGGTGACGGTGGTGGCGGCCCCGGCGACGCCCGCCGACGCGATGCCGCTGTACCTCTCGGCGTACGGGCTGACGGCGCGGGAGCAGGAGGTGGCGCTGCTGCTGGTGCGGGGGTGCGACACCCGGGACGTGTCGCGGCTGCTGGCGATGAAGCCGTACACGGTGCAGGACCATCTGAAGTCGGTGTTCGCCAAGGCCGGTGTGGCCAGCCGGCGGGAGCTGGTCGCGCGGATCATGCTGGGTGGCGGGGTGTCGTAGCGGCGGGGTCCGGGGTGTACGTTCTGACGGGTCGGTGGCGGACGGGTCGGTGGCGGGCGGGGCGGTCGGGGGTCGGCCCTGCCCGGTTGCGGGAACCGTCGATCGTTAGCTGACAACGGGGGGTCCCGCACGGGGGCCCGCCGGGCCGTCCGGAGGGGGCCAGGGATGAGCGTGGAGGAGACCGCCGGTTCGGCGGGAAGTGGTCAGGGCGACGGGGAGGCCCCGGAGGTGGCGGCCGCGGCCACGGCCACCGGGGACCGCGGCGCCGATGGAGGCGCGGAGAGCGGCGAGCACGGCGGCACGGACGGCGGCAAGGCCCGCGGTACGGACGGCGGCCCGGACGGCGGTGCGGACGAGGACCGCAAGGGCAGGCACGGCAAGGCGAAGAAGAAGCGGCCGTTCTGGCAGGAGCTGCCGATCCTGATCGGTATCGCCCTGCTGCTCTCACTGGGCATCAAGACCTTCTTCGTCCAGGCGTTCTCCATCCCCTCCGGTTCGATGCAGCACACGCTGGAGAAGGACGACCGGGTCCTGGTCGACAAGCTGACCCCGTGGTTCGGCGCCGAGCCGGAGCGCGGTGAGGTGGTGGTCTTCAAGGATCCGGGCGGCTGGCTGGACTCGGTGCCCCGGGTCAAGGGCAACGCGTTCGTCGAGGGGATCCGGACCGCGCTCGGCACGGTCGGCCTGCTGCCCTCCGACAACGAGAAGGACCTCATCAAGCGGGTGATCGCGGTCGGCGGCGACACCGTCGAGTGCCGGGAGGGCGGCCCGGTCAAGGTCAACGGCGCGGCGCTGGACGAGCCGTACCTGTACCCGGGCGCGACGCCGTGCGGTGACGCGCCGGTGGGCACGGTGACGGTGCCCAAGGACCACCTGTGGGTGATGGGGGACCACCGCAACGACTCGCGCGACTCGCGCTTCCACGTCAACGAGCCCGGCGGCGGGTTCGTGCCGGTGAAGAACGTGATCGGCCGGGCCTTCGTGATCGCCTGGCCGCTGTCCCGCTGGGACACCCTGCCGGTGCCGGACACCTTCGACCAGAAGGGCCTCGCGGCGGGGGCTCCGGACGGCCTCGGCGGGCGTGGCGGGGAGGGCCCGGCCGAGCCTTCGGCACCGGAGGCCGCCCTGCTGGCCGCGGCCGTCCCGTTCGTGCTGCGGCAGCGCCGCCGGGCGGAGAAGGCGGAGAAGGAGGAGCGCACGGAGTGGACCGAGCGGGCGGAGCAGTCCGAGCGGGCGGGGGACGCCGAGCGCTGAGGTGATGCCGAGGTCCGGGCGCCCGAGGTGCCTGTCGTACCCGTCCGCCGCCGCCGTCTCCGCCCCGGTCCTCCCGGGGCCGGGGCCGGCGGCGGGCCGCTCGGTGGGGCGGCCGACAGCGGTCGACGGCGGACGAGGGCCGGTCAGGCCGGGCCGTGCCAGCCGGGGGGACGGCCGTAGCGGGCGAGGAAGAGGTCGACTCCGGACCCGATGGTGCGGGCGAGTTCGGCATCGTCCACCGGCGTGGCCGGGGCGAAGGTGTGCACCAGCTGCGGGATGCCGACGGTACAGGCCACCAGCTGCTGGACGGCGAGCTTCGGGTCCGGCACGTGCAGCTCGCCCTTGGCGGTGAGGTCGGTGAGCATCTCGACCAGCGGGCCGTTGTTCATGTCGTAGGTGACCAGGTACCAGAGCTGGCCGAGCTGCGGGAAGCGGTCGATCTCGCCGATCACCAGGCGGCGCAGCAGCATGATCTCGGGGCGCAGCAGGATGCGGGCGAGCTCGGTGGTGTGCCGGACGAGGGCCGTGCGCAGGTCCGGGGCGGCGGCGAGGGCGCGGGCGGGCGGCGTCAGGTCGGCGTAGGTCTTGGGCAGCACACCGCTGACGACGGCCAGGAACAGGCGCTCCTTGCTGCCGAAGTGCTTGTAGATGGTGGCCTTGGAGACGCCGGACCGGTTGGTGATGACGTCCATCGAGGCGGCCGAGTACCCCTCGGCGAGGAACTCCGCGAGGGCGGCGTCGATGATCGCCTGGCGCTTGCGGGTCGCGGCGTCGCCCGGCGCCGGGATGATCGGCATCCCGTACTCGTCGGTGGCGTCCTGGCGCTCGGCTCCCATGCGTCCGTCCTTCGTCCTGCGTCGGGGGTGGGAAGGGGGCTTCCCTGGCGGGGGTGGGCTACTGCGACGGGATGGTACCGACCGTTTGGGGTGGTAGTGACCGGTCCGGGTGATTGGACCGTTCAGTATAGGAACTGAACCGTTTGGTCCGCAAAGCCTGCGAGGCCCGGACCTGCGGCGACGCCGGCCGGGAAGGCCAGATTGAACAGGCCGATCGCGCCGCCCTGCCGCTCCGGCGCGAGCCCGCCGACCGCCGAACCCGTGAGCACCCCCTGCCCGCCGGCCGTGACCAGTGAGCTGAGTGCCGAGCCGAGCAGCACGACCGGGGGCCACGGCGCGAACGCCGCCGCGGTGGCCGCCGCCACCGATCCCGTCGCCAGCAGCACCCGGACCCGTCCCGTCCCCAGGGCCGGGGCGAGCCGTACCAGCTGCCAGGAGAGCAGCGCGCCGGTGAGCGCCACGGACGCGACCGCGGCGCCGGTGGGCAGCGGGCCCCAGCCGGTGAGGGCGGTCACCCGGCGCGGTGCGCCGTAGACCAGGGCGAAGTTGACGGTGGCGAGCGCGAGCATGAGCAGGGCCGGGCGGCGGAAGTCGGGCCGCCGCAGCAGGCCCAGCGGCAGGGCGTCGCGGAACCGCCCGTCGGGCGTTCCCGGCCGGGCGCTCCCGGCCTGTCCGGCCTGTCCGACCTGCCCTGCGTGCGCTGCCTGCCCTGCCCGCTCTGCCTGTCCGGCCTGCTCGGCCGGGCGCAGCACGGCGGGGAGCGCCGCGAGGGCGAGCAGCGGCATGACCAGCGCGGCCCGCCAGCCGAGCAGCTGCGCGGCGCCCGCGCCGACGAACAGGCCGAGCGTGCCGCCGGCCGCGTTGCCGATCGCGACCAGCCCGGTGGAGCGGCCGGAGCGGTCGCGGCCGGCGATCCGGAAGGCCGCGACGGTCAGCCCCGCCGCCCCGGCGGCCTCCACCGCCCGCCCCGCCGCGAGTGGCAGCAGGGCGGAGGGCGAGGCCAGCACGATCGCGGCGCCGAGGGCCACCAGCGCCGCGCCGGCCCGGACCAGGGCGGCGGGGCCGCGCCGTCCGGCGGTGGCGGACAGCAACGGGGTGCCGACCAGCAGACCGAGGCCGTACGCGGTCATCAGCCAGGCCGCCGAGGCGGTCGGGACGTGCAGGGCGTGGGCGGCGGCGGGCAGGGCCAGGCTCGGCCCGGAGATCCCGCTCGCGGCGGCGGCGATCAGCAGCGCCGCGGCCGTCGTCCCCGGCGCCCGCCGGCCCGGCGCGGTGGTGGCACCACGGTGGCGGGCGGCGGGGGCAAGGCCGAGGGCGGCGGTGGGTCGGGCGGCGAGCCGGGCCGGGAAGGCGCTCATACCGGCATCCGGCCCATCAGACCGCGCGAGAAGTCCTGCTGGGCCCGGTGGAGCTCGGCCACCGTGTTCATCACGAACGGCCCGCTGCGGGCGACCGGTTCGCCGATCGGCTCGCCGGCCAGGACGAGCACCTCGGCCGGCCCGTCCACGGCCCGGACCGTGAAGCCCTCGCCGTCGTGGTCGAGGACGGCGAGGTGGCCGTCGGGCAGCGGGACGCCGGCGGTCTCGGCCCGGCCGGTCAGCGTGTGGAACGCGGCGGTGTGGTGGGCCGGCGCGGTGAACGTCGCCGAGCCGCCGGCCGCGAGCCGGGCGTGCACCACCAGGAGCGGGGTGTGGGTCTCGAAGGGCGAGGCCGTGCCGTGGGTGGCCCCGGCGAGCACGGTCAGCTCGGCGCCCTCGGCGGTGCGGACCACGGGCAGGTCGGCGGCCTCGGCGTTCTGACTGCGCGGCGGCAGCCCCTTGAGCCGCGCGGGCAGGTTCACCCAGATCTGCAGCATGTGCTGGCGGCCGCCGGCGGCGAGGAACTCCGGGGTGGGCAGGGCCTCGTGGACGATGCCCGAGCCGGCGGTCAGCCACTGGACGCCACCGCCGCGGACCACGGCCCGGTGGCCCCGGGAGTCGGCGTTCGCGATGTCGCCGTCGATGACGTACTGGATCGTCTCGAAGCCGCGGTGCGGGTGCGGGGGAGCACCCTTGGCCTCGCCGGGGGCGAGGTCCACCGGGCCGACCTGGTCGACCATCAGGAACGGGTCGAGGAAGGGCAGTTCGGCAGTGGGGAAGGGGCGGCGGACGGGGAAGCCCGCGCCCTCGAAGGTGTGGAACGGGGGGACGACGCGGGCGACGGAGCGGCCGGTTGCCGGGGCGGTGTGCACGGGTGTCGTGGTCATGGATCGACTGAACTACACCATTCGGTTCAGTGTCAAGACTGAACAGTTCAGTTGACAGGATGAACTGGTCCGTCTAGTTTTCTCGGTGTCGACCCCGACAGTCACCACAGCACCGGTGGTCACACCGGTAGTCACATCACCACCGAGGAGTACGTCATGACCGCGTCCAAGATCTTCGCCATCTCCGGTTCGCTGCGCGCCGACTCGCACAACACCCGGCTGCTGAAGGCCGCCCAGAAGTTCAACCCGGGCGGCCAGGAGATCGAGATCTACGAGGGCCTGCGCGAGATCCCGCCGTACGACCTGGACCTCGACACCCCCGAGCTGCGCCCGGCCGTCGTCGAGGACCTGCGCCGCCGGGTCGCCGAGGCCGACGGCCTGCTGATCGCCACCCCCGAGTTCAACTACTCCATCCCCGGCGTGCTCAAGAACGCCATCGACTGGCTGAGCACCGACTGGACCCGCACCGAGGGCCTGCCGCTGCACCGCAAGCCGACCGCCATCCTCGGCGCCGCGCCGACCAACTTCGGCACCGTCCGCGCCCAGCTGGCGCTCCGCCAGGTCTTCGTCTGGACCGAGACCGACGTCGTGGTGAAGCCCGAGGTCATCGTCTTCCGGGCGCACGAGCGCTTCGACGAGGAGGGCAACCTCACCGACGAGACCACCATCGGCCTGCTCCAGGGCCTGCTGACCGCGCTCCAGGAGAAGATCGACGCCAAGGCGGAGCGCGCGGCCCGCAGCTGACGCTCCGGCAGCAGCACCGCACGTACGACGGGGGAGAACAGAGATGTCCGAGCACAGCACACCGGCACAGAACCCGGCCACGACACCACCACAGAACACGCTCACGCCCGCGCCCACCGCCCCGGTCACCGTCACCGCCGCCCACCTGGGCACCGCCACCGTCCTGTTGCGGATCGGCGACCTGACCGTCCTCACCGACCCGGCCCTCGACCCCGGCCCGGCCGACTACCCGGCGGCCCGCCCGCTGCGCCGCACCGCCGGCCCGGCGCTCACCGCCGACCGCCTGCCGCCGATCGACCTCGTCCTGCTCTCCCACGACCAGCACGCCGACAACCTCGACCCGACCGGCCGGACCGTGCTGGCCCGCGCCACCACCGTGCTCACCACGCCCGAGGCGGCCGCACGGCTCGGGGGAGCGGCCGAGGGACTGGCGACCTGGGAGAGTCGTCGGATCACCGCCGGCGCCACGACCGTCACCGTGACGGCCACACCCGCCCGGCACGGGCCGCCCGGCACCGAGGAGGCCACCGGCCCGGTCACCGGTTTCGTCGTCGAGTACGAGGGCGGCACCCTCTACCTCTCCGGGGACACCGTCCGCCACGACGCGCTGGCGGGCATCGCCGAACGCTTCACCGTGGACACCGCCTTCCTGCACCTGGGGGACGCCCACTTCCCGTCCACCGGCGACCGGGCGTTCTCGATGAGCGCCCGCGAGGGGGCGGAACTCGCCCGGATCCTGGGCGCCCGCACCGTGGTCCCGGTCCACTACGAGTCCTGGGAGCACCTCGGCGAGGACCCGGACGCCATCACCGGGGCCTTCTCGGCCCCCGACCTGAGCGGTCGGCTGCGCCTGCTGACCCCCGGCGTCCCCGAGCCGCTGTGAGCGGCCCCGAACGACCGGGGGCCGCGACCGCCGACTCCCGCCCGACCGAACGTCAGTACCGGACCCGTCAGTACCGGACCCAGCCGAGGAGCACAGCCGTGTCCACCGCCGCCCGCACCGCAGACGCACGCCGCCCCGCCACCGACCCCGCCACCGACGCCACCACCGACCCCGCGAACGACCCGGGCTCCGCCGCGACCAGCCCCGCCGCGCACACCGAGGTGCGCCACCGCACCGTCGAGATCGAGGGCCTGCCGGTCTTCTACCGCGAGGCCGGGGATCCGAGCCGGCCGACCCTGGTCCTGCTGCACGGCTTCCCCACCAGCTCGGCGATGTTCCGCAACCTGCTGCGCGACCTCGCCGACTCCTACCACCTCGTCGCCCCCGACCACGTGGGCTTCGGACAGTCCGCCACCCCGCCCGTCGGCGAGTTCGAGTACAGCTTCGAGAAGCTCACCGAGTACACCCTCGCCCTGCTGGACGCGCTCGGCATCGACCGGTTCGCCCTCTACATCCAGGACTACGGCGCCCCGATCGGCCTGCGGATCGCCTCGCGCCACCCGGACCGGGTCACCGCCTTGATCAGCCAGAGCGGCAACGCCTACACGGAGGGCTTCACCCCGTTCTGGGACGTGCTGTTCGCCCACGCCGGGGACCGTGCCACCCACGAGCCCGCCGTGCGCGAGCTGCTCACCGCGTCCGCCACCCGCTGGCAGTACACCCACGGTGTGCCCGCCGACCGGCTGGACCGGCTCTCCCCGGACACCTGGACGCTCGACCAGGCCGGGCTGGACCGCCCGGGCAACCGGGAGGTGCAGCTCCAGCTGTTCTGGGACTACCAGTTCAACCTGGACGGCTACCCGCACTTCCAGGAGTACTTCCGGACGCACCGGCCGCCGACCCTGGTCGCCTGGGGCCGGAACGACGAGATCTTCGGCCCGGCCGGGGCCGAGGCCTTCGCCCGCGACCTCCCGGACGCCGAGATCCACCTGCTCGACGCCGGGCACTTCGCCCTGGAGACGCACGGCCCGGAAATCGCCGCGCTGATCCGGGACTTCCTCGGCCGTCACCTCTGATCCGGTGACCGTCGGGGCCCGGTCGCCGGGTGCCCCGGGACCCGGCCGTCCCTCCGCGACAGGGGTGCGGAGGGACGGCCGGGCGGCGGGCACCCGGCGACCAGGGTTCCGGGCCGACCAGGGTTCCAGACCGGCCGGGGACCCGAACCGACCGGTGACCCGGGCCCGGCGGCCGGGAATCCGGGCCACCCGGGTGGGATTGGCCCTGGCCCGGTGGCGGCCGACGCGTCCAGGATGGGGGGATGAGCGACTTCCACCACGGGCTGCGTCCCGAGAGCCGGATCGTCCACCCGCCCGTCGAGGAGGTGGTCGGAAGCCGGCCGCTGGGCGTGCCGATCCATCAGGGCCACGTCTTCGCGTTCCCCGACGGCGACGCGCTGGCGGAGGCCTTCGGGGGGCCCGACCGGGCCTTCCTCTACAACCGGCTGGGCAATCCGACGGTCCGTTCGCTGGAGCAGGCGGTGGCCGGGCTGGAGGGCGGCAGCGGTGCGCTGGCCGCCTCCTCCGGGATGGGCGCGATCAACACCGTGCTGCTCGCCCTGCTCCGCTCCGGGGACCATGTGATCGCCCAGAAGAGCCTGTACGGCGGCACCTTCGCGACCCTGGCCGACCTGGCCGCGCGCTGGGGCGTGGAGGTCACCCACGTCCGGGGCGACGACCCGGAGGAGGTCCGCGCCGCCCTGCGGCCCACCACCCGGCTGCTGTACCTGGAGACGGTCTCCAATCCGACCGCGCGGGTCACCGACCTGCCCGCCCTGATCGGCGTCGCCCGGGAGGCCGGGGTGCTGAGCGTGGTGGACAACACCTTCACCACCCCGCTGCTCTGCCGCCCGATCGAGCACGGGGCGGACGTCGTGGTCCACTCGGCCACCAAGTACCTGGGCGGCCACTCCGACGTGCTGGCCGGGGTCGCCGTCTTCGCCGACGCCGCGCTGCACCACCGGGTCTGGGAGCACGGTGTCGAACTCGGCGCGTCCCTGGACCCGTTCGCCGCCTGGCTGACCCTGCGCGGGATGCAGACCCTGGGCCTGCGGATGCGCCGCCACTGCGAGTCCGCGCTCGACCTGGCCGGACGGCTCGCCGCCCACCCGGCGGTCACCACGGTGCACCACCCGGGACTGCCGGGCCACCCGGACCACGAGCTGGCCCGCCGGCTGCTGCCGGAGGGCCAGGGCGGGGTGTTCGCCGTCGACCTGGCCGGCGGGCGCGAGGCCGCGGGTGCCTTCGTCGGCGCACTCCGCCTCGCCTCGCTCGCGCCCTCGCTCGGCGGGGTGCACACCCTCGTCATGCACCCGGCCAGCACTTCGCACCGCCAGCTCTCGGACGAGGAGTTGGCCGCCGCCGGCATCGGCCCGGGCACCGTTCGGCTCGCCGTCGGCATCGAGCACCCCGAGGACCTCTGGGCCGACCTGGAGCAGGCCCTCGGCAAGCTCTGAGCCCAAGCCTTCCACCCGCGCGCCCGTCGCCCGCCCCGCGCGCCCGTCGCCCCGTGCCGCTACGCCCGGGGCGGCGGCCGGAGCCTCGGCCGGGCCGCCAGGACGGCGATGTCGTCCTCCGCCGGGTGCCCGGAGGCCGGGCCGAGGGCGTGCAGGGCGGCGTCGAGCAGGTCGTCCAGCGGGCCGGTGACGGGCAGGCGCAGGGCGGCCAGCCGGGCCAGCGAGACATCGATGTCCTCGCCGCGCCGTTCCACCAGCCCGTCCGTGTACAGCAGCAGGGTCTCGCCGGGCAGCAGGGCCCGGGTGGCCTGTTCGTAGCCGCCGAAGCCGGTGCCGAGCGGCGGGCCGGTCGGGATCCGCAGCAGTTCGGTGGGCCGGCCGGGCGCGATCAGGGCGGGCGGGAGGTGGCCGGCGCAGGAGAAGGTCCACCGGCCCCGGCCGGGGTCGGCGAGCGCGAGCAGGCAGGTCGCGGGGCGGGCGGACTCGTTGGCGGCGATGACGGTGTCCAGCTGCCGCAGGATCCGGTGCGGCGGCAGGTCCATGCCCGCGACGTCGCGCAGCGTGGAGCGGTAGTTGCTCATGTCGACGGCCGCCTCGACGCCGTGGCCCATCACGTCGCCCATGACCAGCAGGGTCCGTCCGAACGGCAGCCGGACGGTCTCGTACCAGTCGCCGCCGACCACCGAGCTGCTGCCGGACGGCAGGTAGCGGGAGGCGAGTTCGAGGTTCTGGTGCGGGTTGCCCGGTTCGCTGAGCAGGGCGCGCTGGAGGTCGAGGGCGATGCCCTGGGAGCGGCTGTAGCGGCGGGCGTTGTCGATGCCGGTCGCGGCCCGGGCGGCGAGGTCGCCGACCAGCACCGCGTCGTCCGGGCCGAAGCCGGGGGATGCGGCGGTGCGGGCCAGGGTCAGCAGGCCGACCAGCTCGCCGCGCGCGGTGAGCGGCAGCACCAGCAGCGAGGTGACCCCGGCGGTGCGGAAGACGGCCGCGGTGTGCGGATCGGGCGCCGCCGCGGCGAGTTCCTCGGCGCTGCGCGGGGCGAGCAGTACGGCGACCCCGGAGGCCAGGGCGCGGGCCGCCACCGACCCCTCCCGGTGGCGCACCGACTCGCCCGGACGGGCCAGCGCGCCGACCTCCGGGCGCAGCGCGGCCGTGGCGGCCAGCCCGGCCCGGTGGAAGCGCAGGCCGGGTGCCCCGCCGGGTCGGACGGCGGTGTCCGGCGGCAGGACGTCGACGGTGGCGAGCTCGGCCAGCCGGGGTACGGCGAACGCGGCGAGTTCGGCGCCGGTGGTGTCGATGTCGAGGGTGGTGCCGATCCGCTCGGCGGCGGCCTCCAGGAGGGCGAGCCTGGTCCGGGCCCGGATGAGTTCGTGGCGCAGCTCCTGGACCGGATCGGGATCGTCCAGGACGGCCACGATCACGCCGATGACGCGGCCGTCGGCGGTGAGCGGCCGGTAGCGGACCCGCAGGCCCACCGGGACGGGCGCGCCCGGGCCGTCGGGGCCGCCGGTGACGCGCTCGCGGTCGCGGCCGTCGTCCAGGACCCGGCGCAGCGTGCCGACGGCGTCGGCGAAGGCGGTGTCCGGGGCCGGGCGGCCCAGCAGATCGGCCCGCCGCAGACCGGTGACGGTGGCGAAGGCCGCGTTCAGGTACAACCAGCGCAGTTCGGTGTCGAGCAGCGCGACGCCGGTCGGCAGGCCGTCGAGCAGCTCACGCAGGAGGTCGGGGCTGTTGCTGTCGGTAGTGTCCGGGTCGCTCCCGGAGAGCGCCGCGGCCGCCGCCGTGAGCGCGGTGGTGTCCGCGTTCGTGGGGGGGCCGCCGTCTCCTCCGTCGTCGTACCGGGACCGCATAGGTCCATGATCACGCTCCGCGGCGCGGCTCGCCCAGGGACTCGCGCATCCTTGACCGGTCGGTGGGATTCCGGTATCGGGGCGTGGGGCGGTGCGGGGTGGCGGTCCGCGCCCGGCGGGTCAGGCGCCGGCGGGTCGCTTGAGCTTGGCCCAGACGGCCTCCAGTGCGGCGATGTCGCCGTCGTCGAGGCGGTCGTCGAAGACCTCGGCGAGCGCCGCCCGGCGGGTGGCGTCGGCCTCGGCGAACAGTCGCCGCCCCTCGGGGGTGAGCGCGATCCGCACCGAGCGGGCGTCGGTGGGGGAGGGGGCGCGCTCGATCAGGCCGCGGGCCTGGAGGGCGTCGGCGACCCGGGAGACCTGGCTGCGGCTGAGCAGGGTCTTGGCGCCCAGGTCGGAGGCGGCGACCGGTTCGGTCTGGCCCCGCAGCCAGAGCATCACCTCGAACCAGGAGAGCGGCAGGTCGTGGGCCCGGGCGAGGGCCTGGTCGACCCGGGCGCTCAGGGTCGTGCCCGCCCAGACCAGGCCGTAGAAGGCGTGGTCGCGGGCGGTGAGGTCCCCCAGGGTGAGGTCGGTGCGCTGCGACATACCGGGAAGCCTACCTTTTTGCGTGTGCGTGCACACATCCTGCTATGGTGTGTGTGCACGCACACAAATCCCCGCTTCGGGGCGGGCGCGACTGTTTCGACGGCCCGGCTCCGGCAAGGCAAGGAGTCCCCATGACCGCCAGCGACCGGATCGTTCTCATCACCGGCACCTCCAGCGGCATCGGCCTGGCCGCCGCGGTCGCCGCGGCCGGCGCCGGCCTCCGCGTCGTCGCCACCATGCGCGACACCGGCCGCTCCGGCCCGCTGACCGAGGCCGCCGAGGCGGCCGGCGTCGCGGACCGGATCGAAATCGCCGAGCTCGACGTCACCGACGCCGGCTCCGTGGCCGCGTGCCTGGCGGAGGTCGTCGCCCGGCACGGCCGGCTCGACGCCGTGGTCAACAACGCGGGCTCCGGCCGGGTCGGCACCGTCGAGCAGGACGGACTCGCCCCCGTCCGTGAGGTGATGGAGGTCAGCTTCTTCGGCGTGGTCGAGGTGACCCGGGCCGCGCTGCCGCACCTGCGGGCGAGCGGCGGCCGGGTCGTCACCGTGACCAGCGTCGGCGGCGTGGTCGGCCAGCCCTTCAACGAGGCCTACTGCGCGGCCAAGTTCGCGGTCGAGGGCTTCATGGAGTCGCTCGCCCCGGTCGCCGCGACCGTGGGCGTCACCGTCACGGTCGTCGAACCGGGCGCGGTGGCCAGCGAGTTCGTCGCCAGCCAGGGCATCGACCTGCCGGCCCTGCTGACCGCCGCCGGTCCGTACGCGCCCGCCCTGGAGGCCTACGCGGCCCGTACCCGGACGGCCTTCGACCAGGCGCAGAGCGCGGAGGGGGCCGCGGCGAGCATCGTCACCGCGCTCACCGCCGAGCGGCCGCCGTTCCGCGTCCAGACCTCGGACCGGGCCCGCGCCTTCGTCGGGGCGAAGCTCGCGGACCTGGACGGGTCCGCGGTCCAGGGGATCACGGCCGGCTGGGTGGCCTGAGCCCGAGCCCGAGCCTGAGCCTGAGCCCGAGCCTGAGCCTGAGCCCGAGCTCTGCCGCAACGGTTCCGGCCCTGGGCGGCGGCGACGTCCCGTCGTCACCGCCGCCGCCGGGGCGCGCACCGATCAGGCCCCGGTGAGCACGACCAACTGCCGGGTCGCCCGGGTCATCGCGACATAGCGGTCCACCGCGCCGCCGACGCCCTCGCCGAAGCCCGCCGGGTCGACCAGCACGACCAGGTCGAACTCCAGCCCCTTCGCCAGCCGCGGCGTGAGCGCCCGGATCCGGCCGCCGGCCCGGAACTCCTCGCGGCAGGTCGCGCCGAACTCCGCCGCGAAGGCCGCGTCGCCGATGACGCAGGCCGTGCCCTCGGCGTGCGCCTCCAGCCAGTCGGCCAGCACACCGTCCAGATCGGCGAGCGGGCCGCGGGTGACCGGCACCCCGCTGCTGCGCACCGAGGTGGGCACGTTGGCGTCCGGCAGGGCGGCCCGGATCACCGGCTCGGCCTCCGCCATGACCTCCTCCGGCGTGCGGTAGTTGACGCTCAGCGAGGCCACTTGGGCGCGGTCGAGACCGATCCGGGCCAGCCGCTCCTGCCAGGACTCGGTGAAGCCCTCCCGGGCCTGGGCCCGGTCGCCGACGATGGTGAAGCTCCGGGACGGGCAGCGCTGCAGCAGCATCTGCCACTCGGCGTCGGTCAGTTCCTGCGCCTCGTCCACCACGATGTGGGCGAACGGCCCGGCCAGCCGGTCCGGGTCGGCGGCGGGCAGGGAGCTGCCGTCGACCAGGGTGTCCCTGAGGTCCTGGCCGCGCAGCATGGCGACGGCCCCCTCGCCGTCGTGGTCGGAGTCGATGATGGCGGTGATGACATCGGCCATCCGGTCGCGCTCCTCGGCCAGGGCGATCTGCTCCCGGCGCTTGCGGCGGGCGTCCGCCGGGTCGCCGAGCCGCTGCCGGGCCGCGTCCAGGATCGGCAGGTCCGACACCGTCCAGGCCTGCGGCTCGGCCCGCTGCAGCCGGCGGACCTCCTCGGGGGCGAGCCAGGGGGCGCACAGCCGCAGGTAGGCGGGCACCGTCCACAGGTCGCCGACCACGTCGGCGGCCTCCAGCAGCGGCCAGGCCCGGTGCAGGGCCTCGACCAGCTCCCGGTCCCGCCGCAGCGAGCGCAGGAACAGCTCGACCGGGATGTCCTCGCCGCCGCGCAGCTTGGTCAGCAGGATCTCCGCCAGCTCCGCCCACACCTGCTCGCGCGCCTCGTTGTGCGGGGTGCCCGGGTCGGGGGCCGCGAAGGCCTCGGCCCAGTCGTCGGGGTCCAGCCGGAGGTCCGCCCAGTCGGTCGAGACCGTCATGCCCTCGGTGGGCGGCTCCTCGTAGATCCGTACGGCCTGCTCCACCGCCCGCACCATGTCCGCCGAGGCCTTCAGCCGGGCCACCTCAGGGTCGGACTCGGCCGCCGCGCGGGCGCCCTCGGCGACCAGGTCCCGCACGGTGCAGGTCCGCACCCCCTCCTCGCCGAGGCTTGGCAGCACGTCGGCGACGTAGTCCAGGTAGGGCTGGTGCGGGCCGACGAACAGCAGCCCGCCGCGCCGGTGCCCGAGGCGCGGGTCGGAGTAGAGCAGGTAGGCGGAGCGGTGCAGCGCGACCACGGTCTTGCCCGTGCCGGGGCCGCCGTCGACGACCAGCGCGCCGCGCGAGCCGGCCCGGACGATGGCGTCCTGGTCGGCCTGGATGGTGGCCAGCACGTCCCGCATCTTCGCCGAACGGCTGCCGCCCAGCGTGGCGATGAACGCCGACTGGTCGTCCAGGGCGGCGTGCCCCTCCAGCCCGTCGGCGGCGAACACCTCGTCCCAGTAGTCGGTGATCCGCCCGCCGGTCCAGCGGTAGCGGCGGCGGCTGGCCAGGCCCATCGGGTCGGCGTGGGTCGCGGCGAAGAACGGTTCGGCGGCGGGCGAGCGCCAGTCGATCAGCAGTCGGCGGCCCTCGGGGTCGGTCAGGCCGAGACGCCCGATGTACACCGGCTCGGTGCCGTCCGCCGGGACGATCCGCCCCAGGCACAGGTCCAGCCCGAAGCGGCGCAGGGCGCGCAGGCGGCCGGTCAGCCGGTGGACCTCGAGGTCCCGGTCCATCGCGGCCCGGCCGGCGCCGCCGGGTGCGCGGCGGGCGGCGTCGAGACTGTCGGAGGCCTCGGCGATCGTCCGCTCCAGGCTCTCCGCGACGGCCGCGAAGTGCCGCTCGTCCGGGCCGACCAGGGCCGGGTCCGCCTTGGCGGCGAGACGGTCGGGAAGGTCGAACACGCTGGTGGTGGGGGTGGTCATGGCAGCGGTTCCGATCCGTTGTTCCGACTGAGGCTGGTGCACTGAGCAAAACTCCAAGGGGGGATCGTTCGGGGCTTAGGTCGTTGATTGTGCGGTAGGACCGGGGCCTTGCGGCAAGGCCCCCCTTGCGTTATAAGTTGAGAGTGGCAAGAGGAGCGTGACGTCTCCACCGCTCCCGCCGCGTTTTCCCCGTCCTCCCCTCCCTCCGGTGCGTTCCGTCGGCGCGGCTCCCGGACGGGAACCCCCCGGTGGGCGGTGTGACAACGGGTCATACTGGCTGGTGCCCAGGGCGTGTCGTGCCCGGGAGAAGCAACCGGACCGGAGGACTTGATGAGCCGCGACCTGCCGACCACAGTTCCGCCGGGCCCCACGCCGGCGCAGCCGTGGAACCGGCAGCGGCTGCGCAGCAACAACGAGTGGCTGCTGCTCGAACGGCTGCGCCTCGGCGGCCCGTCCTCGCGGGCCCAGCTCGCCCGTGACACCGGCCTGTCCAAGCCCACCGTATCCGCCGCGCTGGCGGCCCTCGAACAGGCCGGGCTGGCCCGCGAGGCCGGGCGCTTCGTCCCCGAGCGCGGGCGGACCGCCGTCCTGTACGAGCCCGACCCGCTCGCCGGGCACGTGCTCGGCGTCGACATCGGCCGGGCCCGGCTGCGGGTCGCCGTCGCCGACCTCGCCGGGGACATCGTGGCCCGCCGCGACATTCCGAACAAGGGGCGGACGGCGAACGCGGTGGCCGACGCCGTGGTGGCCGCGGCCCGGGAGACCACCGCCGAGGCCGGGGTCGCGGCGGCCGACATCGTGCACGCCGTGATCGCCACCCCCGGCGTCTGGGACGAGGAGCGGCGCGGCGTCCGGTACGCCACCAGCCTGCCGGGCTGGGGCAGACCCGGGCTGTTCGACCGGATCGCGGCCGGGCTGGAGACCACGATCACCGTCGGCAACGACGCCAACCTGGCCGCGCTGGGCGAGTACACCCTGGGCGCCGGGCGGGGGAGCGGCAGCCGGATGTTCGCCTACCTGGTGGCCGGGACGGGCCTCGGCGTCGGCGTGGTCAAGGACGGCGAGCCGCTGCTCGGGGCCCACGGAGCGCTCGGCGAGGTGGGCATGGTCCCGCTCCCGCCGCACCCCGACGGCACCCCGGGCGGCACCGTCGAGCAGGTCGCCGCGGCGGAGGCGGTCGTCCGGACGGCGCTGGACCTCGGCATGACGGGGCCCTTGACGGCCAAGCAGGTCTTCGACGAGGCCCGCGCCGGGGACCCGCTCGCCGCCACCGCCGTGCACCGCACCGCCGGTCAGCTCGCCTACGCCCTCGCCGTGGTGTCCGCCGTGCTCGACCCGGACCTGATCGTGCTCGGCGGCGGCATCGGCGGCAGCGCGGACCTCCTGCTCGAACCGCTCGGCCAGGCCCTGCACCGCCTCACGCCGATGCGGCCCACGCTCGCGGCCAGCCGCCTCGGCGAGGAGGCGGTCCTGCTGGGTGCTGTCGCCACGGCGCTCGACCTCGCCCGCCCCGAGGTCTTCGAGCGCCTCTCGTCGCCGACGGACTGAGCGGGCCTCTGTCTGTCGCCAGGAGGAGCGCCGACCTGGGCGGATGCGCCGGGCGGGGCCCTCGGCGGCGCCGTTATCCTGAACGCATGAGCGAGAACCTTCCCCCGTGTCCGCAGTGCGCCGGCGAGTACACCTATGAGATGAACGGCCTCATGGTCTGCCCGGAGTGCGGCCACGAGTGGGCGCCGGGCGAGGCCGCCGGCGAGGGCTCGGCCGACGGGGCCGGCGAGCGGGTGGTGAAGGACTCGGTCGGCAATGTGCTCAGCGACGGCGACACGGTGACCGTCGTCAAGGCACTCAAGGTGAAGGGCAGCGCCTCGGGCATCAAGGCGGGCACCAAGGTGCGCAACATCCGTCTGGTCGACGGCGTGGACGGCCATGACATCGACTGCCGGATCGAGGGCTTCGGCGCGATGCAGCTCAAGTCGAGCGTGGTCAAGAAGGCCTGAAAGCCGGTGCCCGGGTTCGGCGGTGCGTGATCGGGCCGGCCGGTTGATCGACGCTGCGTGATCGCCAGGTCTCGATCTGCTTACAAGTGTTTGAAGTATGTACAGACCGTATGACGGGACTGATTGACTCACGATCCTCTTTCAAGTGGAACGGAGCGTTCACGTCCATGCCTTCACGGATGCGCGGCGGCCGTCGCGGCCTGGCCGCTGTCGCCGGACTCGTCTTCACGGTCGGTCTCGCCCTGACGGGTTGTGACCCGACGGCGGCCGACACCGCCACCGTCGCGGTCACCACCCCGGCGGCCCCGGCTGCGGTCACCACCCCGCCGGCGGCCGCCCCGGCCGTCACCACCCCTGCGGCCGCGCCGGTCCAGACGCCGCCCCCGGCGCCCGCACCGACCGCCGTCGTGCCCGAAGCGACCAAGCCGGCCGCCGAGCCCGCGCCGGTTGTGCCGGTCGTCCCGACCACCGCCCCGCCCAAGGCCCAGTCGACGCCCAGCAAGGCCGCCCCCCAGCCCAAGGCGACCACCGCCCAGCCGCCCACCGACCCGACGCCGGCCGAGACCAAGCCCGCGGCCGCCGCCGGTGACTGCGAGATCAAGTCCAATGCGGGCAACTGCTACAAGGCGGGCCAGTTCTGCCGCGACGCCGACCTCGGTCGCACCACCCACGAGGCCGGCGGCCGCGTGATCACCTGCCGCATGGTCAGCGGCAAGCCGCACTGGCAGGCCTGACCAACAGCCCTTGACAGGTCCGGCCCGGTGAACGCCACCGGGCCGGACCCCGACGCCGTCCGCCCGCCGGATCAGGATCCGGCGCGCTCGATGGCCTCGAAGATGTCCGCATCGGTCTCCTGCTGCCAGGACGGAAGGTCCGCCCAGTCGGCCACATAGCCAGGCTTCGGGTCCTCGATGTGTTTGTGGATCTGAGCGATCCAGCACGTCGCGACGAAGCGCCCCTTCTGCTCCCGGGTGAGTTTGGACGTGTTCCCGCCGCTCACCCTGATGAAGTCGCGGACCTGGCCGAACACGGCCGTGGCACTCTCTCGTTCCCATGCGGGCGTCTCGTCCCAAGGGGCGACATATCCGGCCTTCGGCTCGCCCGGGTAGTGCTTCGACACACCCGCGATCCACGCTTCACGGAAGATCCGTCCATCGGACATTGCGTCACTCCTTCGTCGGACGGCGCCCGTCGAGCGCCGAGATCTGCTGGTGCAGCGCGGAGGCCCGGCTGTCGGTCATCAGCGGGACGAGGCGGTTCTTGACGGCCTCCAACTTCCTCCCGATGAAGCCCGACCCGGTCCGGCTCGCCAGTTCCAGTGCGGCGTGAGTGTAGTGACTCGCCTGGTCGAGATCGCTGCGTTCGACCCCCAGTGCCGCCAACTCCGCGAGCACGGCTCCCCGGCGGCGCGGTGAAAGCTGTTGCGACAGGGCAGTTGTCAATGCCTGCTCCGCCAGATCCGGTCGGCCGAGGGCGAAATAGCAGGTTCCACGTTCCTCGGCGAGGCGGGAGCCGTCGAACCGGAGCCAGCCTCCGTTGTGCGTTTCCCCGGAGAGGTTGTGAACCTGCTCGGCGCTGTCGAGCGCGCGCTCGGTCGCATCAAGGTCGCCGAGACCCGCATGGGCCTCTGCCTGGACCGCTGCTACCCAGTAGCGGGTCGAGAGCTGGTGGTCTCCTCGTTCGGCGACGCGGGATGCCGCCGCCAGTATCGGAGCTGCCACGCCGAACCGATTCTCGTACAGTTCCACGAACGCGTGCCGGGTCAGGGCACATGCCCACATGTCGTAGGCGCCGGCCTCCCTGCTGGCGCTGGCGGCCAGGGTGTAGCAGTAGGCCGCATCGGTGTACCGGTTGGCGTCGAAGAAGATCTCGCCCGCGAGCTGGTACAGGTCTCCCACAAGTGTGCAGAGCTTCTGATGAGAGGCCTCGCTCTGATGCTCGCCCAACCCCTGGGCCAGGAGGTTCAATTGGTGTTGAACCAAGGGGTAGACGGCCTGTTTCGAGTCGGACAGGCCGAACACCTTCCAGAGGTGCGCGTTCAACTCGGGCCCGGTTTCAGCAAGTTCGGCGGACCTGCCGGTGCGGGGCGAGGCTGCGCCGGAGGTCGGCAGCGCAACGAGGGCGCCGGTCGCGGCGAGCAAGCTCAGAATATCGCGGCGCTTCATGTCGTCAGTATCGCCAACAGAAGGGCCGGCGGCGTAGACCACCGGACGGCACGGGTGCAGTGCCGCAGGCGCGAGTAGCTCCGCCAGTCGTTCCGGAGTGATCCTGAGGGCCTTTGCCAGTTTGGGGTGAATGTACCCCTGGGGGTCGGTCGCGCCGGCCTCCCAGCGGGCGACAGTGGAAACTGCCACTCCCAACTCGTGGGCGAATGCCTCCTGGCTGTAGCCCAGCGCCTTGCGGCGTTCCGCAAAGTTCTTTCGTCTTGGAGCCACGGCCTCCTCCGCTCGGATCGACAGGCCCAGGTCGGGCTGAACAGTGCGTTGATTGTGCCTGACAGACAGTAACTTTCTGCTCTGGTTCGCGACAACTCCCGGGCCCTTCACTGGATGCAGCCGCTCACTCCCGGGCCGTCGGCACGGTCTCCGGTCGAGTCGAGCCGGTCCGTACCACCCTGCACTGCTGCTCGGCCCGTTCCGGGGCGAGCAGCACCAACCCGATGGGAGAATCCCGTGAGCAGCACCATCAAGTCGACCGCCGAGCTGGACGAGCTGGGCAAGTACTTCGCGATCGCCGCGCGACGGATCGACTCCGGCGAAGCGGCGCCGGAGATGTTCTCCGCTGCCGTCGACACGGCGTGGCACCGGCTGGCCGACGACCTGGAGGCGTACGAGGCGTTCACGCTCCAGCACGCGGGCCGGAAGTTGGCCCACGTCGAGGGTGGGGGTAGCGGCTTCATCACCTGGGTGAGCGCGTACGAGGAGGCGTACGGGCCGCTGCCGGAGGTCTGGTTCACGAACGCCGACGGCACTCTCGACACCGAGGCCCTGGCCAGGTACCGCGAGACCGGCGAGGTTCGGGGCGAGTGGAACTGCTCGCCCGCCCCGGGTGACGGCGACGACATGGCCCCGACGGCGTCCTACCTGTGATCACAGCACCGTTCGACGGAGCGTCCCGGCCGACCGCCGGGGCGCTCCGCCTCGCCGGGGCCCGCACGGAACACCCCGTCGGCGTGGACGGATACCTTGCCGGCTTGGACGAGCACTGCCCGTTCCTGCGACCGTCGATCCGGCGGGGTATGACCGGGTGGACGGTCTACGAGATCGCCCCGGGCAGTCATCGGTATGCGGTGGAGGCCGAGTTGTTCTACGCCGGAGTACAGGCCGCGGAATGGGTCCGTCCGCTGATGGCGCGGCCGCACGGTGTCCTCGCGTGCGAGAACGTCGTACTGCGCGGGCACTGTGTGGGTGCGGACCATGGTGAGCTTCTGGCATGGCCGCACTGGGCGTTGAAGCACCTTTACGCGCCGGTCGGGGTCATGTTCGGCAAGTTCGCCCAGGGCACTGTGGAGACCGGTCGGCGCGGTGGGAGTATCCCGCCGCCGCCCTTGTCGTTCCTCCCGGTGCGGGCGGGTGTGCGGCCGTTGGATCCGAGGTTCCTGGAGGGGACGCCCGACCTGGCCACGGCGTTGTCCGTGGCGGTCGATGACGGTCGCGACGTCTTCGAGTACATCCCTTGCGAGTGGAAGGCAGTGAGAGCATGGGCGAATTCCCTCCCGATGCCGCAGCGGCACTGAAGGCTGCGGAGGCCCGCTGCGGGCCGCTCGAACTGGAGGAGATCAGCAACCGACGGGGCTCGGCGGTGTGGAAGGCCAGTGGTCCGCAAGGGGTGGTGAGCATCAAGCTCGGCACCGGCGAGGCTGCCGAGGTCACTGCCCGCGAAGCCTCTGTCCTGGAGCAGCTCCCCGAATACACCGTCACGGCCGGTCGCTTCGACAACGGCGTCTGGTACGTCACCCCGTGGCTGGTCGGGCCGTCCACCTGGGACGTGTTCCGGCCGGTGCGCAAGGGCGCCGGTGGGCGCGAGGAAGCCCTGGGGGCGGCGGTCGGGTTGTGCCGTGCGGTGGCCGACCTGCACGAGGCCGGTTGGGTGCACGGTGACCTCCAGCCCCAGCACGGGATCCACACCGAGGACGGTGTCCGGCTCCTGGACTTCGCCTGGTCGCGGCAGGTCGGCAGCACCCCGTGGCGAAGGTTCGACGGCACGATGATCCACCTCACCGCCCCCGAGCTGGCTGCCCGGATCATCAACGGACCGCAGCCCGTCGACACGACCCAGACTGCCGACGTCCACGCCCTCGCCGGCACGCTGTGGACCTGCGTCACCGGGAAGTGGCCGCTGGACTACGAGGCTGTTGGAATCGGGAAGGGTGCGTCGGTGGAGGCGATGCGCACGGCCATCGCCCACCGTGCGGTCCCCATGTCCACCTCGATGCCCTGGCCGGCTCTTCAGGCCCGTCTGCGGTACGTCCTGCTGGCCGCCCCCGACGACCGGCCGAGCGCCGCCGAGTTGACGGAACTCGTTGAAGCGGTCGACGGGTGATCGAGCTGCGGGAATTGGCCCACGGCGACGTCAGGGCCGTCGAGTGCATCTACGGCCCCGAATCGGTGAGGTTCCTCGGTCGGGGGCCGATGGACGCCCACGAGGCCCGGGAGTACGTGGCGGGCGCCCTGTCGTCGGCGGATGAGAAACCCCGTGTGCGGTACACCCTCGGTCTCGCGGTGGACGGTGACCTCCTCGGGGTCGTGAAGCTCCATTCGGACGGTTCCGTCGCCGCCGTGAGCTACGTTCTGCGCGCGGACACTTGGGGTCGGGGCTATGCGACCGAAGGTGTCCGCAGGATCCTCGTGCTCGGAACCGACCGCTTCGGGGCGGCGGCGATTCGTGCCAGGCACCACCCCGACAACCCGGTCTCCGGCCGCGTCCTCCGCAATGCTGGGTTCGTCCCTACAGGCGTCCGGGCCGGGTTTGTCACCTATGCCCTGCCGGATGTTTGGCGATAGGCCACGATGGCAGGTCTGGTCGTCCTCAGGGAAGTTCGGCGAGCGTGTTCCAGAAGAGCCGTTCGTAGGCCTGGAGCAGGCGGCCGTACCCGTGGGCAGCATCCAGGTCCGGCCCGGTGAACCCCACCGGGCCGGACCTCGGAGACGTCACGGGCCTTCCCGTCGGTCTCCTGCTTTTATAACGGCAGATCGGACCTCGAAGCTGCCCTTCGGGCGCTGGGAGAGACCTTGTCCGGCGACATCGTCGCGGCCGTGGTGATCGACCGTCGCGTCCACCGCACCGAGGTTCTCATCCTCATCCGTCGGCGGCGTGAGCTCCTGGGGAAGGAGAACCGAGCTCACCACGCTGCCGGGGATCGCCTGTCGGGTATGCCAATTGGGCGGAACGGGGTGCCCGAACAGCTTGCTGAACTCCCGGCGCGCCTACGAGTGCGCATGCCACCATCGGCCGAGGACGCCACCGTCAGGACGAAGGGAAAGCTGTGGGAGCGAGCTGGGAGTACAAGATCATCGATGTGAGGGTGAATGGCTGGCGCGTGGATCTTTCGGAGTTGAACGCTCTGGGCTCGCAGGGCTGGGAGGCGGTGAGTGCGAACCGCTACGTCGAGAAAGTCGGAAGCTCCACGGAGGTTGTCCACCGCGAGGTGCTGCTGAAGCGGGCCGTTCGCCAGGTGTCGCCGTAGTCGGTGCGCCGGTCCGGTCCGAGCGAGTGGAAGGCAGTGAGAGCATGGGCGAGTTCCCTCCCGATGCCGCAGCGGCACTGAAGGCTGCGGAGACCCGCTGCGGGCCCGTCGGGCCGGCGGTCGACGGGTGATCGTGCTGCGGCACCGGTAGGGCCGGTCGCCTCAGGGGAGTTCGGCGAGGGTGCTCCAGAACAACCCTTCGTAGGCCTGGAGCAGGCGGCCGTACTCGCGGGCGGCATCAATGTCCGGATCGGTGAGGCCGGTCGGGTCGAGGGCGTCGGCGGCCGCGCGTTCGAGTGCGGTCGGCGGTTGGGCGAAGAAGTCGAAGAAGGCGCAGGCCTCCTCGCCGAAGCCGTGGAAGCGTCGCAGTGCCCCGGCGAGTGTCGCGCAGTAGCCGCCCCAGGCCGTGAAGTTGGCGACCAGGGCGGCTGCCACAGCGGGTGGGTGGCCGTTGAGGGAGAGCCAGGCAAGGTAGGAGGGGTAGGCCTGGCAGCCGGGCAGTGGTTCTGCGGCGGTGTCCGTCGCTCCGCAGGCGGCGGCGAGGGCGGGCAGGGTGTTCAGGGCCGCGCTCTCCCCGTCCGCGAGGCCGGCGAACCAGGCGCCCAGGGGTGCGTCCGCGCAGCGGGTGGCGAGCAGGAGGAGGCTGCGGCGGTCGGAGGTGATGATCCGTTGCTGCTGTGCGGCGAGGACGGCGAGTGTGCCGAGTTGTCCCTGTCCGGTCGCGAACTTCGCCACCAGGGCGGGCGGTTCCTCGCCGGGAAGGGTCAACTCCGAACGAAGGTCGCGGAGTTGCTGGTCCGTGGGCATGTGCGGCCTCCGGGTGTCACTGAGCACCGTCCCCCGGTCCTCATTACTACCGCGTTCGGCCAGGCCCCGCGCGGGGCGCGCCGGGGGTGCTGTCAGGTGCCTTCGGATGTCGGCGGGTGTCCCGGTGCCGGCGCGAACCAGCTGCTCGGGGGGACGCCCAGGGAGCGATGGAACATCGCGGTGAAGGCGCTCGGCGTGGCGTAGCCGAGGGCGGAGGCGACGGCGGTGACCGGGGTGTTCGCGGCCAGCAGGGTGACGGCGTGGATCAGCCGGGCCTGCTGGACCCAGTGGGTGAGGGTCATTCCGGTCGCGGCCGGGAACCTGCGTTGGAGGCTGCGCGGGCTGAGGTGGGCGTGGGCGGCGGCGGCCGGGGTCGTCCAGCGTGCGCCCGGGTCGGCGCGGACGGCCGCGCACAGTCCGTCCAGGGCCGGGTCGGTCGGGACCGGCAGGTGCAGGGCGGGGACGGGCTGCGGTGCGAGTTCGTGGAGCAGCAGGTCGACGAGGCGGCCGTCGCGGCCGTCGACCCGATAGTCGAGCGGGATGCGGGTGGCGGCGTCGATGAGTTCGCGCAGCAGCGGCGGCACCGCGACGACGGTCGGAGCCTCGGGCAGGCCGGCCGCGGCGCCGGGTTCGAGGTACAGCGTGCGCATCCGCACCGGGCCGGTGCAGGTCATCGCGTGCACGACACCGGCCGGGACCCAGACGCCCCGGGTGGCCGGTACCACCCACGTCCCCCGGTCGGTGACGACGGTGATCGCCCCGCTGGTGCCGTAGATCAGCTGGGCCCGACGGTGGTGGTGCGGGGGGATGTGGTGGCCGTCGGGCAGGTCGCGGGCCATCGCCGCCAGCGGACGCGGCACGTGCTGGTAGTCGTCTCGGTTCTCGCTCTTGCCATGCATTGGCGCACTCTCGACAGTGGACGGCGGATCGGCGAAAGCCTGCCACGGGCGGGTCTCCGTAGCGTCTCTTTTCGTGATCGAAAACGACCGTGGAACGAGCGACCCGCGACTGTCGCCGCGACGGGCCACCGCGCTGCTCGCCGCGACCAGTGCCCTGACCGCCGCCAACGTCTACCTCGGCCAGCCGCTGCTGGGCAGCGCCGCCGCCGCACTTCACGTTCCGCCCGCGACGCTCGGCGCCGTGCCCACCGCCACCCAGATCGGCTACGCAACCGGCATCGCCGTCCTGGTCCCCCTCGGCGACAGCCGGGACCGGCGCCGGCTGATCCTGGGACTGTGCGCGGCGTCGGCCTGCGCCCTGGCCGCCTCCGCGCTCGCCCCGACGGCTGGTCTGCTGGTCGTCGCGGCCTTCGCGCTCGGCCTGCTGTCCCCGGTCCCGCAGCTGGTGGCGCCGCTGGCCGTCGCACTGGCCGGCGGCCGGCACCCCGGGCGGACCGTCGGCACCGTCCAGGCCGGTCTGCTGGTCGGGGTGCTGGCCTCCCGGACGTACTCCGGCGCCCTCGCCGAAGCGGTGGGCTGGCGCGCCGTGTTCGGGTGCTCCTGCGCGCTCACCCTGCTGCTGACCCTGGTCCTTCGGCGGGCACTGCCCACCGGCCCGCCCACCACCCGGGCTGCCCGGGCCACGCCGTACCGCGAGCTGCTGGCCTCGGTGCCGCGGCTCTTCGCGACCCGCCCGCTCGTCCGCCGGATCACCGTCTCCGGCGGCCTGGTCGGCGTCTCCTTCGGCGCCTTCTGGACCGCCCTGACCTTCCTCCTCGAACAGCGCTACCACTACGGCTCCACCGTCGTCGGCCTGTTCGGCCTGGTCGCCGTGGCCGGCGCCCTCGCCTCCACCGCCGCCGGGCGGCTGGCGGACCGCTTCGGCCGCCGCCGGGCCGTGGCCGCCTCGATCGCCGTCACCGCCGCGGCCTGGGCGCTGCTGCTGCCCGGCGGGAGCGGGATCCTCTGGCTGACGGTCGGGGTCGTGGTCCTCGACATCGGCACCTGGGGCAACCAGGTGGTCTGTCAGGGGGTCCTCTTCACTCTCGACCCGGCGCTGCACAGCCGCCTCAACACCTGCTGGTTCACCCTCCGGTTCCTGGGCATCGCCCTCGGCTCCCTCGTGGGTTCGGTCGCCTGGGCGCGCGGCGGCTGGCCGGCCGTGGTCGGAGTCGGGGCGGCGGCGAGCCTGGCGGCGCTGCTCGTCGCGGGCCTGCCGGAAGGGAGGGGCCGGGCCGCGGGACGCTCCGGCGTAGCGCCGGTCGAGGGGAAGGCCGGTCACGGTAGGCAGGTAGCAGGTAGCGGGTAGTAGGTAGCGGGCAGCAGGTAGCCGGCTCAGGGGAAGCGGGTCACGCCGCGGGCGTCCAGTCGGGCGGCCGGGGCGGCGACGGTCTCCTCGGGGACGCCGTCGTGCACGGCTCACCCCTCGGGAGGCGTCGGCGGCGCGGGCTGCGGTTCGGGCTGCGGTTCGGGGGCCCGACCGGGCGGGGGCTCCAGGACGTCGTAGCGCAGCCCGCTGGAGCCCGAGCCGGTTCCGCTGACCTTGCGCCGGGCCGACCAGGCGTGGGCGGAGCCGTCGTGCCAGCGGGTGTACTGGCGGCTGCGCTCCACCCGGACGCCGGAGCGCGGAACCTCCTCCTCGAACAGCCACTGCTGCTCCCCGAGCAGCCGGCCGAGGGGCCGCGCCGGGGTGTTCTCGTCGCGGACCAGACCGGCGAGCAGCAGCCGGATCTGTTCCGGGGCGTCCGGGTCGACCGGCTGGGGCACCAGCGGGTACCAGTGGCCCGGGACCTCGGTGGCGAGCAGGTACCGGTCGGCGGGCGGGTCGCCGGGTTCGGCGGTCGGCCGGGGCGGGAGGGTCGCCACCCAGCGGGCGTAGCGGTCCAGCGGCTCCCCGGCCAGGTCGCCGACGGTCTCCTCGACCGCCCAGGCGAGGTTCGCCGCTTCGTCGCGCAGCAGCAGCACGGACTCGGCGGGCGGGCTCTCCAGTCCGGCGGGCAGCGAGGCGGCCCGGTAGAACCAGGGGGAGGGCGGCGGTTCGGTACCGTCCCCGCCGCCGCCCATGGCGATGCCGCCGCGGTCCTCGCCGAGGCCGAAGAGGTTCCAGTCCGGGTCCTCCAGGGAGGCGTGGGCGAGTTCCGTCGCGCCGCCGAAGACGTCCGTGACCGAGCAGTGCACGACCCGGCTGAGCGAGCCCACCGGGCTCGGCAGCGGGCAGCAGAACCAGTCGTTCCCGTACACCGTGGTGAAGGCGATCAGCAGCAGCCGTCCGAGGTCGGCGGGGCTGGTGTCCACGGCGCCGAAGTTGATCCTGGCGTCCTCCATCTCCCAGTAGCGGGAGGCGGGCATGCCGCCGAAGATCGCCGGGGTGGGGACGATGGCGCGCTGTTCGTGCGTCACGGCGGCCTCGGTGACCGGGATGTGGGCGGGCGGGGCGTCGACGGCCCACCAGTCCAGGTGGCCGCCCGGGTACTCCTGGGCCCGCAGTTCCAGCTCGGGGACGGTGGAGGAGCGCACCGCGAAGGCGTATTCGAGCCGGTTGGGGTTCCAGCCGGCGGGGGGCGGGGGCGCTACGGGTTCGTCGGGCGCCCCGTCCGCCACGCGCGGCGCCCACCAGTGCAGCCAGCGCTCTGCCGCGCCGGCCAGGGCCTCCTGGTCGGGGGCGGCCGCGCCGAACTCCTTCGCCGCGGTCTCGTCCCGGTCCACCAGCCTGGCCAGCCACGGCACCAGCGCGACGGGGTCGGGCAGTCGGCTCCGGACGGCGGCGCCGAGCGGGGCGGGCGCGAGCGGCCCGTCGACGGCGCAGGGGCAGGTGGTGGCGAACGCGGGCAGCAGCGCGGCGAGGCCGACCGAGGCGAGTTCGCGGCGCCAGCGCAGGCCGGCGGCCAGCGTCAGCCGGGCGTCGGGTCCGGACTCGGGCTCCTGCTCGACGAGTTCCTCCAGCACCATCCGGCCCGGCCGGTAGGGCAGCCAGTCGCCCTCGCCGTCACCCCCGCCCCCGCCGTCACCCCCGCCC
>NZ_LGDO01000032.1:0-27767 GCF_001279805.1 Streptomyces sp. XY431 | reverse complement strand
GATGGTACTGCAGGGGGGACCCTGTGGGAGAGTAGGACGCCGCCGAACAATCATTGTGAAGAACCCCCGTCGGGAAACCGGCGGGGGTTCTTTGCGTTGACCGTTGACGTATCGTCAGGGTATGGACGATCGAACGGCAACAACGGGCGACGCGACCACGGTCCTCGCCTCCGACGTACTGCGGCCGGCCCAGCGGGACGCGGCCCTGCGGGTCCTGGCGGAGGCCCAGGCCGTGGACGGCCGGGCGGCCGTGTCCGAGCAGGGACGGCTCCGCCTGCGCTCCCCGGAGACGGCCCGGCCCGGAGTGACCCACTTCCTCGCGCTCGCCGGTCCGGACGGGGACGCGGCGGGCGTCGTCGGCTACGGCCAGCTGGAGGTGCCCGACAGTGGGGCCAACCCGGCCGCCGAGCTCCTGGTCGCCCCGACCGATCGGGGACGGGGCTTCGGCCGTCCGCTGGTGGACGCCGTGCTGGCCGAGGCGGGGAAGGCCGGCCGGG
Source organism: Streptomyces sp. XY431 (assembly GCF_001279805.1). Classification (NCBI taxonomy): domain Bacteria; kingdom Bacillati; phylum Actinomycetota; class Actinomycetes; order Kitasatosporales; family Streptomycetaceae; genus Streptomyces; species Streptomyces sp. XY431. Next base: position 27,270 of record NZ_LGDO01000032.1, on the reverse strand, counting down.
GCCATGTCGACTTCTGGGTGCACGGCGGCCACCCGGCGGCCCGGCACCTGGCCGGTGCGTACGGCGCCGAGCTGGTCCGCGAACTGCGGCAGATGCGCCGGACCGGGCCGCAGACCGAGGAGGCACCGCTCCCGGCCGGGATCGAGCTGCGGACCTTCCGCCCCGGCGAGGACGACGCCGAGTGGCTGCGGCTGAACGCGCTCGCCTTCGCCCACCACCCGGAGCAGGGCGCCTGGACCGGGGCGGACCTCGCCGACCGGCTGGCCGAGCCCTGGTTCGACCCGGCCGGCTTCTTCCTCGCCACCCGGGACGGCAAGCCGGTCGGCTTCCACTGGACGAAGGTGCACCCGGCCACCGCCACCGAGCCCGAGCTCGGCGAGGTGTACGTGGTCGGCGTCGATCCGGCGGAGCAGGGCAGCGGCCTGGGCCGGGCGCTGACCGCGGCGGGCCTGCGTCATCTGACCGGTCGCGCCGCCGGCGAGCGCGGGCTGGACACCGTACTGCTGTACGTCGACGCGGACAATCCGGCGGCGGTGCGGGTGTACGAGCGGCTGGGGTTCACCGTCCACGAAATCGACCTGATGTACCGCGCCGGGGTCGGGTCGGCCGGGGCCGTTCCGCCGCCCATTTCCGCGTAACGGAGAGTGACGATCGGAAAAGGGCGCCCCGGCGGCGCCTAGCGGAGAGAACGACGCCGCGGCAACGGTTGTGCACCCGGTGCCGCGGCACTGACCGCCTCAGCTTTCCTCCTGGCCATGCGGTGTTTACCGTGGATTCAATTAATGCCGCGAAGATCACAGGATGAAGTCCGTAGTGTCTCGCTCGTGCAGCGTCGGCCAACACGTGGCCGGTCCTGTGGCGACCGCGCCGGGTGGGTGGGCGTGGGCGACGGGCGAGGGCGACGGCTCGAAGAGCATTTCGTGTCCGGACGCCGTCCTGCTGGAGGAGCTGGAGCCCATGAGCATCCCCCGCCCCGTCCCTGCCCCGCCCTCCCCGCCCGCGCGGATGTCCAGCGCGCTGGGGATACCGCCGGAGCCGACCGTCACCGACGAGCAGGACGCCGAGGAACTGCCGCAGGGCCGGTTCCTGGACCGTGAGCGCAGCTGGCTCGCGTTCAACGAGCGGGTCCTGGAGCTCGCGGAGGACCCGGGGATCCCGCTGCTGGAGCGCACCAAGTTCCTGGCGATCTTTGCGAGCAACCTCGACGAGTTCTTCATGGTCAGGGTGGCCGGCCTCAAGCGCAGGATCGCCACCGGCGTGGCCCAGCGCAGTGCCTCGGGCCTTCAGCCGCGCGAGGTGCTGGACCTCATCTGGACCCGGTCGCGCGAGCTGATGGCCCGCCATGCCGCCGCGTTCCAGCAGGAGGTGCTGCCGGACCTCGCGGCCGAGGGCATCGAGGTGGTCCGCTGGTCGGAGCTGGCCGAGAAGGAGCAGGCGCGGCTGCACTCGCTGTTCCGGCAGAAGATCTTCCCGGTGCTCACCCCGTTGGCGGTGGACCCGGCGCACCCCTTCCCCTACATATCGGGGCTCTCCCTCAACCTGGCCGTGGTCGTGCGCAACCCGGTGTCCGGGCACAAGCACTTCGCCCGGGTGAAGGTGCCGCAGTCGCTCGCACGCTTCCTGGAGGCCTCCCCGCAGCGGTACGTGCCGCTGGAGGACGTCATGGGGGCGCATCTGGAGGAGCTCTTCCCGGGGATGGAGGTGCTCGCCCACCACGCCTTCCGGGTCACTCGCAACGAGGACCTGGAGGTGGAGGAGGACGACACCGAGAACATCCTGAAGGCCCTGGAGAAGGAGCTGATGCGGCGGCGCTTCGGCCCGCCGGTGCGGCTGGAGGTCGAGGAGTCGATCGACCCCTACATCCTGGACCTGCTGGTGCGGGAGCTGAACATCACCGAGGCGGAGGTCTTCCCGCTGCCCGGCCCGCTCGACCTGACCGGGCTGTTCGGCATCGCCGGGCTGGACCGGCCGGAGCTGAGCTACCCGAAGTTCGTGGCGGGCACCGCGCGCGGCCTGAGCGATGTCGAGTCGGCCTCGCAGCCGGACATCTTCGCCGCGATGCGCGAGCGGGACGTGCTGCTGCACCACCCGTTCGACAGCTTCTCCACCTCGGTGCAGGCCTTCCTGGAGCAGGCCGCCGCCGACCCGGACGTGCTGGCGATCAAGCAGACGCTGTACCGGACCTCCGGGGACTCGCCGATCGTCGACGCGCTGATCGACGCGGCGGAGTCCGGCAAGCAGGTGCTGGTCCTGGTCGAGATCAAGGCTCGCTTCGACGAGCAGGCCAACATCAAGTGGGCCCGCAAGCTGGAGGAGGCCGGCTGCCACGTGGTCTACGGCCTGGTCGGGCTGAAGACGCACTGCAAGCTGTCGCTGGTGGTCCGGCAGGAGGGTGACACCCTGCGCCGCTACTCGCACGTCGGCACCGGCAACTACCACCCGAAGACCGCCCGGCTCTACGAGGACCTCGGTCTGCTGACCTCGGACCCGCAGGTCGGCGCGGACCTCTCGGACCTCTTCAACCGGCTCTCGGGCTATTCGCGCCGCGAGTCCTACCGCCGGCTGCTGACCGCGCCGCGCGGGCTGCGGGACGGTCTGGTGGGGCGGATCCACAACGAGATCGCCAACCACCGGGCCGGGCGTCCGGCGCACGTGAAGCTCAAGGTCAACTCGATCGTCGACGAGGCCGTGATCGACGCGCTGTACCGGGCCTCGCAGGCCGGGGTGCCGGTGGACGTGTGGGTGCGCGGCATCTGCGCGATCCGGCCCGGGGTGCCGGGGCTGAGCGAGAACGTCCGGGTGCGCAGCATCCTGGGGCGGTTCCTGGAGCACTCGCGGGTCTTCGTGTTCGGCAACAACGGCGATCCGGAGGTGTGGATCGGCAGCGCCGACATGATGCACCGCAATCTGGACCGCCGGATCGAGGCGCTGCTGCGGATCACCGACCCGGCGCACCGGGCCGAGCTGTCGGGGCTGCTCGACCTCGGGATGTCGGACGAGACGGAGTCCTGGCACCTCGGTGCGGACGGGTCCTGGACCCGGCACGCCCAGGACGCCGACGGCAAGCAGCTGCGGCACGTCCAGGACCTCCTCATCGACTCGCGTCAGCGCCGTCGGGCCGTCGCGGCCAGATGAGTGCCGGTCGCCGCCACGGCCCCGCTGACGCCGGATGTGACGACGTGAGCCGCGACACCGCGCGGCGTGCCCGGGCCGGACCGAACGGTGCGGGCCACGCCGCCGGGGGACACGACGGCACGAGATTCGACGACGCGACCGCGCGACCCACCGACGCGAGCCGCTGAGCGGCAGGGACCCGCTGAGCGGTCGGCCACCAGCCCCGGGGACGGCCCCGGGGGAACGGGGATCTACCTAGCCATGACCGAAGCGCCGATGACGGCCCAGGCGGCCTCCACCGCGACCGCCGGGGACATCCTCTCCAGCCATCTCACCGGCCTGGCGGGTGCGTTCCTGCGCGCCCTGCCGCTGGCGGTGGGCGAGGTCGGCGCGAGACCGGGTGCGGCGGCCGTCCCGGCCGCGGGCACGGGGGACCTGCTGCGGGCGGTGCGGCGGATCGGCGGGCTGCTGCACACCTTCGGCGGGTCCTTCGAGCCGGGCTGGGTGCAGGAGTCGCGTGCCGAGCTGTCCTGGCTGCTGAACCTGCTGGCCCTGGAGCCGGGCCTGGTGCGGCGGGCGGCCCGGCTGCTGGGCGCACTGGACGGGCTGAGCGGCAGCGAGGCGGAGGGGCCCGGCATGCTGGCCGGTCACGCGGGGGCGCCCAAGGCGCGGGCGCTGCTGGACCGGCAGCTCACGCTGGCCCGGACCAGGGCGCACTCGACGGTGCTGCAGGAGCTGCGGTCGGCGCGGCTGCACGCCCTGGCGGACCGGATGACGCTGCTGGTGGCGGACGCGCCGCTGGCGAAGGCGGCCGAGGGCCGGGCCGGGGCGGTGCTGATGCCGCAGGCGGCGGCGGCGTTCGGGGCGCTGGCGGCGAGCAGCCAGTTGCTGCCGTTGCAGCGGGCGGCGACGCCGTACGGCGGGGACGGGCTGCGTCGGCTGGGGTCGGTGCCCAGTGCGCGGGGCGCGCTGGACGCGGACGCGGCGCTGGCCGCGGACGACGCGCCGTGGCACCGGACCCGGGTGCTGGTGAAGCGTGCCCGGTACGCGCTGGAGGTGTGCGGTCGGCCGTCGGCGGTGCTGGACGACCTGGACCAGGTGCTGCTGCGGCACCAGGAGGCCTCGGAGGCGGCGGTGACGGCGGCGACCGCGGCGCGCACGCCGCGGATCACCCCGGCGACGGCGTACGTGCTGGGCGTGGTGCACGCCGATCAGCGGCTGGAGGTGGAGGCGGCGCGGTACGCCTTCGGCCGGCGCTGGCCGGAGCTGCCGCCGGGGGCGGAGGCGTGGTTGGAGCTGCCGCCGGCCGAGGGCTGGGGGTCGGCGCCGGAATCGCGGACGGCCTGAGGTGGGCGGGCGGCCGGTGCCGGCGGACCGGTGGCCGGTCGGCCGTGGGCCGGTGGTGCTGGCGGCGGGGGCGGTGCTCTGGCTGCCGGGGCGGCCGAAGCGGAGCGGGCGGCTGGGCCGGCCGCGGCTGGCGGTGATCCACCGGCCGAAGTACGACGACTGGAGCCTGCCGAAGGGGAAGCTGGACCCGGGCGAGAGCGTGGTCGAGGCGGCGTTGCGCGAGGTCCGGGAGGAGACAGGCTTCTCCTGCCTGCTGGGGGCGGAGCTGCCGACCCAGCACTATCTGGCGCAGGGCCGGCCGAAGGAGGTCCGGTACTGGGCGGCGGTGCCGACGGAAGGCGCGTTCCGGCCGAACCGGGAGGTGGACCTGCTGGAGTGGCTGCCGGCCGGTAAGGCGCGGGCGCGGCTGACCCATGAGCGGGACCGGCGGCTGGTGGACGCGCTGCTGGCGTTGCTGGGTGCGAGGCCGGTGCGGGTGCGGGGCCGGGAGTCGTGAAGGAAGCGTGGAAGTGATCTTCCCGCGCTCTTGCCGTGACGCAACCGTTACTACCTGACGTAGTTTCCTGTCATCCGTCCGAGGTTCACTCTGCGTTCACTTCCGACCGGCTGACGCGTCACCTGCCCGGCCTACTTTCGGTATCACCGGCGGGCCGAAGGGGCCCCGGACCTCAGCAAAACCCGTGCTGCGTCGTGCTGGCCACGACCCGCGCGTCGGGCAATGCCACAGAAAGGGACACCTGTGAAGCTCCAGCGGAACGGCCGCTCCAAGGCCCTCGCGATCGGTGCCATGGCGCTCGTCAGCTCGCTGTCGCTCGCGGCCTGCGGCTCGGACGATAACACCACCGCCGGCGGCTCCAGCGGCTCCTCGGCCGCTGCCCCGGCGATCGACTGCGGCCCGAAGCAGGCCCCCCTGGTGGCCGCCGGCTCCACCGCCCAGGGCAACGCGATCGACATCCTGAAGAACAACTTCGGCGCGGCCTGCAAGGACACCACCATCAACTACGGTGGCGGCGGCTCGGGCGCCGGTGTCCAGCAGTTCAACCAGGGCAAGATCCAGTTCGCCGGCTCGGACTCGGCGCTGAAGCCGGCCGAGGTCGACGCCAGCAAGGTCGTCTGCACCGGTGGCCAGGGCATCAACCTGCCGGTCGTCGCGGGCCTGATCTCGATCGTCTACAACGTCGAGGGTGTCGACAACCTCGTCCTGGACGGCCCGACGATCGCGAAGATCTTCGACTCGCAGATCACCAAGTGGAACGACCAGGCCATCGTCGCCCTGAACCCGGGTGCCAAGCTGCCGGACGCCGACATCCAGGCCTTCCACCGCACCGACGACTCGGGCACCACCGAGAACCTGACCAAGTACTTCGCCAAGACCTCGGCCGGTGCCTGGTCCTACCCGGCCAGCAAGGCGTGGGCGGGCAAGGGCGGCCAGGGCGCCAGCGGCTCGGCCGGTGTCTCGGCCCAGGTGAAGCAGGTCAAGAACTCGGTCAGCTACGCCGAGCTGTCCTTCGCCCAGACCAACAACCTGAAGAGCGCCTCGATCAACACCGGTGCCGCCAAGCCGGTCGAGGCCACCGCGGTCAACGCCGCCAACACCTTCGCCAAGGCGCAGATCGCCGGCACCGGCAGCGACCTGGCGCTGACCCTCGACTACGCGACCAAGGACGAGGGCTCCTACCCGCTGGTCCTGGTCACCTACGAGATCGTCTGCGACAAGGGCAACAAGGCCGACACGCTGGACGCCCTGAAGGCCTTCCTCGGCTACTCCATCAGCGACGCCGGCCAGAAGGCGATCGGCGACGCGGGCTACGTGCCGCTGCCGAAGGAGCTGACCGGCAAGGTCACCGCCGCGGTCAAGGCCCTCGCCTGATCCAGTAGCACCCTCCGCTGGGGCGGCCCCGTGAACGAGGGGGGCCGGGGCCGTCCCCAGCGGAACGTACCGACGAACGCACCACGTCCGGGGCACCGCCGCCATGGTGCCGCCCCCTCGGGGCCGCACCACCAGACCGGAGTAGACCAATGACTTCAAACACCCCTGCCGCCCCGCCCGGCGGGGAGCGCCGCCGGCGCGACAGCCGGGTCGGCGACAAGATCTTCATGAACCTGTCCCGCGGGTCGGGCATCCTGCTGCTGGTGGTCATGGCCGCCATCGCGGGCTTCCTGACCTGGCGCTCGGGCATCGCCCTGAGCAAGAACGAGGGCAACTTCTTCACCACCTTCGAGTGGACGCCGGACGCCCCGAAGCCGGTCTTCGGCATCGCCGTCCTGGTGTTCGGCACCATCGTCAGCGCGACGATCGCGATGGTGATCGCGGTGCCGGTGGCGATCGGGATCGCGCTGTTCATCTCCCACTACGCGCCGCGCAGGATCGCCCAGCCGTTCGCCTACCTGGTGGACCTGCTGGCGGCCGTGCCCAGCATCATCTACGGCCTGTGGGGCGCGCTCTTCCTGGTGCCGCACCTGGAGGGCCTGACCAGCTGGATGGACGACTACCTCGGCTGGACGTACATCTTCGACCAGTCCCGGGCGACCACCCCGCGCAACCTGTTCACCGTCGGCATCCTGCTGGCGATCATGGTCCTCCCGATCATCACCGCGGTCAGCCGTGAGATCTTCCGGCAGGTGCCGCGGATGCACGAGGAGGCCGCGCTCGCGCTCGGCGCGACCCGCTGGGAGATGATCCGCACCGCGGTGCTGCCCTTCGGCCGCCCCGGCATCATCTCGGCCTCGATGCTCGGCCTCGGCCGCGCGCTCGGCGAGACCATCGCGGTCGCCATCGTGCTCTCCTCCAGCAGCGTCCTCTCGCTGCACGTGCTCGACCCGGGCGGCGGCACCTTCGCGCAGAACATCGCGCTGAAGTTCAGCGAGGCCCAGCCCTTCGGCCGGGACGCGCTGATGGCCTCCGGTCTCGTCCTGTTCGTCATCACCTTGCTGGTGAACGGTGCCGCGCGGCTGATCGTCGCCCGCCGCAAGGAGTACTCGGGGGCCAACTCATGAGCACGGCAACGACGTCGGTCCCGGCGGACGCCCGCCCGTTGGGCCGGCCGCTGACCGCGAACCGGCTGCCCAAGTGGGCCCCGGCCGCCGTGGCAGCCGGCTCCGTCGCCCTCGGCTGCGGCATCGGCGCGGTCGGCGGCCTGGAGAGCAAGCTCCAGTGGGGCCTGATCTCCGCGATCCTCTTCGTGGTCGTCAGCTACGTGCTCTCGGCGCAGGTCGAGGGCCGCCGCCAGGCCAAGGACCGGCTCGCCACCTCGGTGGTCTGGGTCGCCTTCATCCTGGCCGTGATCCCGCTGCTGGCCCTGACCTTCTACACCGTCCAGCAGGGCGCCAAGGTGGTGGACGGGAACTTCCTGTCCCACTCCATGCGCGGCGTGCGGGCCTCCGGCCCCGGCGGTGGTATCTACCACGCGCTGATCGGCACCCTGCAGCAGGTCCTCCTCGCCAGCCTGATGGCCGCGCCCATCGGCCTGCTGACCGCCGTCTACCTGGTCGAGTACGGCCGGGGCAAGCTGGCCAAGGCGGTCACCTTCTTCGTCGACGTCATGACGGGTGTCCCGTCGATCGTCGCCGGTCTGTTCATCCTGTCCGTCTGGAACCTCGCCCTCGGCTTCAACTACTCCGGCTTCTCGGGCAGCCTCGCGCTGGCCATCCTGATGCTGCCGGTCGTGGTCCGTTCCACCGAGGAGATGCTCAAGCTCGTCCCGAACGAGCTGCGCGAGGCGTCGTACGCGCTCGGCGTGCCGAAGTGGAAGACGATTCTCCGGATCGTCATCCCCACCGCCATCGGCGGCATCACCACCGGTGTGATGCTCGCGGTCGCCCGCATCACGGGTGAGACCGCACCGGTGATGCTGCTGGTCTTCGGCGCGGACTACATCAACAACAACCCGTTCGACGGGCCGCAGCAGTCGCTGCCGATGTACATCTGGATGCAGTACTCCCAGGTGAACAACCAGTACGGCTACGCCCGTGCCTGGGGAGCCGCGCTCGTGCTGATCGCCTTCGTGATGGGGCTCAACCTCATCGCCCGGGGCATCGCCCGCTGGCGTTCGCCCAAGGCCGGGCACTGAGCGACCGACTGACGTACGACACTGCATCTATCAGCGGCCCCCGGCCGCGGGCGAAAGAAGACGAACGACCATGGCCAAGCGCATCGACGTCAGCGGACTGTCCGCCTACTACGGCTCCACCAAGGCCATCGAGGACATCTCGATGGCGATCGAACCCCGCTCGGTGACGGCCTTCATCGGCCCCTCCGGCTGCGGCAAGTCCACCTTCCTGCGAACCCTCAACCGGATGCACGAGGTGATCCCGGGCGCCCGTGTCGAGGGCAAGGTGCTCCTGGACGACGAGAACCTGTACGGCACCAGCGTCGACCCGGTCGCCGTCCGCCGCTCGGTCGGCATGGTCTTCCAGCGCCCGAACCCGTTCCCGACCATGTCGATCTACGACAACGTGATCGCCGGCCTCAAGCTCTCGGGTGTCCGCAAGAAGTCCGTACTGGACGACAAGGTCGAGAAGTCCCTCCAGGGCGCCAACCTCTGGAACGAGGTCAAGGACCGGCTGAACAAGCCGGGCGCCGGCCTCTCCGGCGGTCAGCAGCAGCGCCTCTGCATCGCCCGCGCCATCGCGGTCGAGCCGCAGGTCCTGCTGATGGACGAGCCGTGCTCGGCCCTCGACCCGATCTCGACCCTCGCCATCGAGGACCTGATCGGCGAGCTGAAGACCCAGTTCACCATCGTCATCGTGACCCACAACATGCAGCAGGCGGCCCGCGTCAGCGACCGCACCGCCTTCTTCAACCTGGCCGGCGTCGGCCAGCCGGGCAAGCTGATCGAGCTCGACGACACCCAGCGGATCTTCTCCAACCCGTCCGTGCAGGCGACCGAGGACTACATCTCCGGCCGCTTCGGCTAAACCGCCGGACCGCGCGGGCAGCGCGACACAGGCTGCTTCGCGGTGCTGCATGGCGGTGCCGCCGCGAAGCATGAAAAGGGCCCGCCCCCCGAGAACCGGGGGGCGGGCCCTGTCGTGTCCGTGCCCGTTGTCCGTTTCCGTGTCCGGGCGGGCAGTCCGGTCAGCCCCAGAACAGGTGGACGAACCAGTACACCAGCGCCGCGACCAGGGCGGCCGCCGGCATGGTGATGAACCAGCCGAGCACGATGTTCTTGGCGACGCCCCAGCGCACCGCGCGGATCCGCTTGGTGGCACCCGCGCCCATGATCGCCGAGGTGATCACATGGGTGGTGGAGATCGGCGCCTTGAAGACGAACGAGGTGATGTACATGACGGTCGAGGCGGTGGCCTCGGCGGCGAAGCCCTGCGGCGGGTCGAGCTCGATGATCTTCCGGCCCAGGGTCCGCATGATCCGCCAGCCGCCGGCGTAGGTGCCGAGCGAGAGCATGGTCGCGCAGGAGATCTTCACCCACACCGGGATCGGGTCGTCCTGGCCCTGGTGGCCCGAGATCACCAGGGCCATCACCACGATGCCCATGGTCTTCTGCGCGTCCTGCAGACCGTGCGCGAGCGCCATCGCGGCGGCCGAGGCGGTCTGCGCGACCCGGAAGTTGCGCTTGGCCCGGTGCGGGTTGGCCCGGCGGAACAGCCAGAGGATCGCCAGCATCACCAGGAAGCCGCCGACCAGGCCGACCACCGGGGAGACGATCATCGGGATGATGATCTTGTCGATGACGCCGCTCCAGATCACCTCGGTGCCGCCGGCCAGGGCCGCGCCGACCATGCCGCCGAACAGCGCGTGCGAGGAGGAGGAGGGCAGGCCGAAGTACCAGGTGACGAGGTTCCAGGCGATCGCTCCGACCAGCGCGGCGAACAGGATCGCCATCCCCTGGTTGCCGGTCGGGGTCTCGATGATGCCCTGGGAGACGGTGTGCGCCACCCCGCTGCCCAGGAAGGCGCCGGCCAGGTTCATCACCGCGGCCATCGCCAGCGCCGCCCTGGGCGTCAGCGCCCGGGTGGAGACCGAGGTCGCGATCGCGTTGGCCGAGTCGTGGAAGCCGTTGGTGTAGGTGAAGAAGAACGCAACGCCGACGACGGCGATGAGTGCTGCCATGTCCACGGGGGTCAGGACTCCTTGACCGCGATGGTCTCCACCGTGTTGGCGACGTGCTCGAAGGCGTCCGCGGCCTGTTCGAGGACGTCCACGACCTGCTTGAGCTTGAGCACCTCGATCGCCTCGTACTGGCCGGAGAAGAGGTGGGCGAGCAGCTTGCGGTGGATCTGGTCGGCCTGGTTCTCCAGCCGGTTGACCTCGATCCAGTACTCGGTCAGGTTGGACATGCTCCGCAGGTTCGGCATCGCCTCGGCGGTCAGCTCGGCGGCGCGGGCCAGGACCTCGATCTGCTGCTCGATGCCCTTCGGCAGGGTCTGGATGTCATAGAGGACGACCAGGTCGACGGCCTCCTCCATGAAGTCCATGATGTCGTCCAGCGACGAGGCGAGGTTGTAGATGTCCTCGCGGTCGAAGGGCGTGATGAAGGACGAGTTCAGCTGGTGGAAGATCGCATGGGTGGTGTCGTCTCCGGCGTGCTCGGCGGCGCGCATGCGCTCGACGATCTCCGCGCGGGCCGACACGTCTGATCCCAGCAGTTCCAGCAGGAGCTTCGAGCCCACGACCAGGTTCTCCGCGGCGGCGGCGAACATGTCGTAGAAACTCGTCTCCTTCGGGGTCAGGCTAAAACGCACGGAAATCTCCGATGTGCGGGGTAGGGGACTGAACGATGCTAGGCGCAACCGCGCGTGGGCGCGCAAACGGGGTGGCCGAAAAGGAGCCGGAACCTCCCCTTCCGTTCGGCTGCCGCAGCGGTGGGTCCGATGCACCACAGGTACGGGCGTGAGCCCCCAGTCTGACGGAACCTCGCCCGGATTGCCCCTGCTGTGCGGGCGGAACGACGGGGTGTTCCCCGGACGGGGGAACCCGGGGCCGACCGGGGCCTGACGCGGCCGCTCCCGGGCCCGCTGCTGCCCGTCGTCGACCCGTGACCGGCCCGTCGCCGGCCCGCTGGGGGCCCGCTGGGGGCCGACGGCGTCGGAGGAACACCACGACGGGCCCGGGTGTTGGACACTGGAGGCCGACGCAGCCACCCAGGCACCCAGACGAAGGCGGGCCGATGACCACCACGCAAGCGCGTACCGGGCCGGAGCAGGCGCCCGGGGCGGAACCGCACGGCGAGCACGCGGTCTCCCCGGAGGCCGCCGGGGCCGCCCACACCGGTCACGGGCCGCACGGCTACAGCGCCCAGAAGGACGCGCACCTCAAGCGGCTGCGCCGGATCGAGGGCCAGATCCGCGGCCTCCAGCGGATGGTCGACGAGGACGTCTACTGCATCGACGTGCTCACCCAGGTCTCGGCCGGCACCAAGGCCCTGCAGTCCTTCGCGCTCTCCCTGCTGGAGGAGCACCTGCGGCACTGCGTCGCGGCCGCCGCCGAGGAGGGCGGGACCGAGCTGGACGCCAAGGTCGCCGAGGCCACCGCGGCGATCGCCCGACTGCTGCGCAGCTGAGCCCGGCACGGCCGACGGCGGCGCCGGCCCGGGTGCCGCGGGGCCTACGGGTCCCGCGGGTCCGGCAGCCCGCGTTGGTCCGGCAGCTCGCGCGCCGCTTCGGCGGCCGGGCCGCCGTCGGGCCGGTCGAGCAGCACCTCGTCGATCCGCTCGGTCGGCAGCCGGTCACCGCTGCTGGCCGTGGCGGCGATCATCAGCTCACCGGCCAGCTCGATCTCGTCGAGGGCCGCGTCGTCGTGGCCGCCGCTGCGGTCGCCCGTGGACGCCATCACCTGCACCACCCCTTCAGCGCCTCACCAGCCCGGGCGGCAGCCACCCGACGTCCAGCCTAGGCACTTCGGAGCCCGTCCACATGGCACGGACGGGCCATCTCGGCGCCGCCGAAACGGGTGGGCTCCGGGACTCCCGGGCCCACCCGGACCGGCGGCCTCCCACGCCGAGCTACTTCGGGTTCTCACCGGGCTTCATGGTGAAGATGTCCGAGGCGGCGGGCTCGGCGGCCTCCACCGGTTTGCCGAAGTCCGTCAGCGTGGTGGTCGAGACCACCTTCACCTGGTCCTTCGGCTCCTTGGACCCGGCCACCCCGGCGAAGGTGAAGACCTCGACCACCTTGTGCAGCCGGCCCTGGTCGTCCAGCCAGGCGTCGTAGGGGACGTCCTTCACGGTGAAGGTCTGCGCCCCCATCCGCAGGCCGTCCCCGCCCCGGCCACCGGTGGCGTCGGCCGCCTTGGTCAGGTCCAGGGTGCCGCGGTAGTGCTTCAGGGACACCCCGTCGACCGTCTCGGTGCCCACCGGTTCGGCCTTCTGCGCCCCGCGCAGCGCGCCCGCGGCGGAGGCCGGGTCGGTGGCCCCGCCACTGACCAGGTTGCCGTCCGGCAGCTGGCGGACGTCCAGCTTGACCCACTTGCCCTCCGGCACCTTGGCGCCGCTGTTCTGGAGGTAGACGGTGCCGGGCAGCAGTACCTCGACGATCTTGCCGGTGGTCGCGGCACCGGGCGGCACCTGCACCTCCAGCCGGCCGATCCGCTTCACGTAGTCGTAGCCACCGGTGCCGGTGAAGACGGCCTTCTTGTCGGCGGACTCGGTCACCAGCTCGGTGGCGGCGTGCGCCGAGCCGGCCCGGCCGGTGATGTCCGCGGTGCTGCGGACCGCCGTCAGCGGGTCGGCGGAGAGCTGGTCCGGGGTGCTGCTCGCCTGCTGGTCGGCCGAGGCGCCCCCGGCGCTGTCCGGCGAGCAGCCGGCCAGTCCGGCCGCGCCGGTCAGGACGGCGGCGAGCAGCACGGCCCCCGCCGCCGGCCGCGGCCGCCGCTCCGCCCGGCCGACCGTCCGGCCGGTGCGATGCTGGTCGGTCATGTTCATCCTCGCGAAACCCCCTCGGGCCCGACTGCCCCGCCGGCCACCAGGGGGTGGGCAGAGCTCTTTCCGGGCAAACGAGTTGGGGCGTGAGGGGTTACGCGGGACCCGGCGCGTTCCGGACGTCGCGCGCCGGTGGTCCGGCGCGTTACCGTGAACCACGTGCACAGTGAGCTGCCGGACCTTCCCGGCACCGTCCGGATGCCCGAGCACCGTGTCGCGATCAGCGAACGCGGTTCCTTCTGCTTCGCGACCTGCAGCTGCGGCTGGTTCTCCCCGGCCCGGCGCTCGCGCGACCTCGCCCGCCGCGAGGCCGAGGACCACCTGACCGGCAGCGACACCGCCCCGGCGTAGGGCGGGTCTGTCCGATCACGCGGCCAGGTCGGACTCGGGCCGGGGCTCCTCGGCGCGGAGCGCACCGCGCGTCCCGCCGCCGCGCCGCCCCCGTCCGCCGCGCCCGGGGCCCCGTCCGCCGCCGCCGGGCTCGCCGCGCCGTCCGGCGCGGATCAGCGGGGCGAGCGGGGTGCGGGTCAGGGCGTGGCAGAGCGGGACGAGCACGGCCATCGCGATCGGCGCCAGCAGCAGCACCACGGCGACGGCCAGCGCGAAGCCGCCGATCACATCGGTGGGGTAGTGGACGCCCATGTACATCCGGCAGAAGCCCTGCAGCAGGGCCAGGCCGCCGGCGATCCAGCCGAGCCGGCGGTTCACCAGGAACAGCGCCACCGCGATGCCCATCGACATCGTGGAGTGGTCGCTGACGAAGGAGTAGGTGCCGGCCTTGCCCTCGACCAGCACCTCCAGGTCGGGGTGGTCCACGAAGGGCCGGGGGCGGTCCACGATCGCCGCGATCGGCAGGTTGGCGAGCTCGGCGATGGCGACCGACAACGGGGCCCAGAGCAGCCCGGCGACCGCCACCGGGGCGTCCGGACGCCGCCGGGCCTGCAGCCAGCCCACCAGGCCCAGCAGGGCCAGGCCGATCAGGATGCCGTACTCGCCGATCCAGGAGACCAGGTGGTCCAGCCTGGCCGGGGCGTGTTTGGCCAGGTCGTTGACGGCGTAGAGCAGGCCGAGGTCGGGGTTGGTCGTGTCGGCAAGCGGCGTCGACACGCCGCACCTCCTTCTGGTCCGCTGCACCTGGATCGTTCCGGCCGTGGCCCGTCCGCCGTCGCCCAGGTCAGGGCGGCTGACGGAAGGCCAACGGACACAACGTCATAACCGACGGACAGCGTTCCACGGAAACGCGCGGTTATGGAAACTTGACTCAGCGTCCACGCCGCGCGCACACCGGCCGGGCGGTCGGGGATCAGTTCTTTGCGGGGGTTTGACCGGAACCGGCCGGTCCGGTGGCGGCGACGGCGGTGGGCCGGGCGGCCGGGGCCGCCTGCGCCACCTGGGCCGCCGGGGCCGACGGGGCGGCCGGAGCCGGGGTGGGGGGTGCGGCCGGGTCGCCGGGACGGCTCGGGGCGATCACCCCGCCGTCGGCGTTGCGGTTCGGCAGGGCCTGGGCGGCGTCCGAGGTCACCCGGGTGGCGCCGATGTACTCCTTGGTGTCGATCTTGTCGTAGCGGATCACCGCGCCGGTGTGCGGGGCGTTGATCATGTATCCGCCGCCGACGTAGATGCCCACGTGGTGGATGGAGCGCGGGTCGGACAGATCGGTCGCCCAGAACACCAGGTCGCCCGGACGCAGCTGGTCGCGGGACGGGTGCGGGCCCGCGTACCACTGGTCGTTGGCGACCCGGGGCAGGATGATGCCAACGCTCTCGAACGCCGCCCGGGTGAGCCCGGAGCAGTCGAACCGCCCGTTCTGCGAGGCCAGCCCGTCACCGCCCCACAGGTACGGGGTGCCGAGCTTGCCCTGGGCGAAGTAGATCGCCCCGGCGGACTGCGCGGAGACCTCCACCGGCGCGACCGGGGAGGCGAAGCTGCGGGACGTGGCCAGGATGTTCCGTACGTACCCCTGGGTCTCCCGGTACGGCGGCACGCCCTGGTACTTCGTCACCGCGCCCGGCCCGGCGTTGTAGGCGGCCAGCATGTTCGACTGGCGGTCGCCCGGGACCTTGGCGACGAAGGCGGCGAGCGCGCAGTCGAAGGTGGCCGCCGAGGCGATCGCGTCCAGCGGCTCCCAGGGGTCCTTCCGGCCGTCGTTGTTGCCGTCCGTGCCGTACGCCGCCCAGGTGCCCGGCATGAACTGCGCCAATCCCTCCGCGCCGACCCCGGAACGGGCCCGTGGGTCGAAACCGCTTTCCTGGTACAACTGCGCCGCGAGCAACGGGGGGGAGAGATCGGGGCAGAGCCGTCCCCACTGTTCGATCGGCCCTTGGTACGCGGCCGGAACGGTTCCCGGGGAGAGTCCGGCGGCATTGCCCTGGCGCTGCGGAGTCCCGCTCGCCGCATACGTCCCGAACGTCACCAGCCCGATGAAGCCGACCGCGACAACTCCTGCGGCAGCGGCGGCCGTAGCGCCCTTCCGGAGTACCATCAGCACCATCCCGACGAATCGTCAGTCGAAGTGTCCCGGAAGGCGTTGCTCACCGCAATCATCAGAGATACAAAGAGTGAGCGCTATCCTTCGTACGGTGGACATCCTCGCGTACGTGTCCGATGACTCACGACCAATCCGCGAGAAGCAGCCAAGTCGACATCAGATCTGGCCAAGAATAGGTACCGACCCTTCGCGCGGGCGGGGTCTGGGCCCTTGAATTTGCCTGATCGGGCGGTGAGATGGAAATGAACCAGAGCAGCGTGCACAGCATCGCGATCGGCCACCTGGCCGAGGACCCTCCAAAGAAGCCGAATATCGACACCATCATCGGCGGGATCGCCCCGGACTGGGGTCCGTTCGCGAGTCTCGGCTCGGAGGCCCGGGTGATGGTCGAGGTCGTCATGGCCGTGGCGATCCTGGCCTGCCTCGGCCTCGCTGTCTGGGGTGCGGCCAAGCAGCGGATCGGCGCCACCGCGATGCGTGACAGCTTCGGCGCCGAACAGGGCAAGGGGCTGATCATCGCCGGCCTGACCGGCGTGTTCATCATTGGATCACTTGGCACTCTGTTCACCATTGTGTACGGCATGGCGATCTGACGATCGGGCAGCGCGGGCCGGGCAGGTGGAGCGGACAGCCGAGGCGGAGCCGACGGCGCCCATGGGGCGGACCGTCGTGACGCGCCGGCGGACGGCGCGGCATCCTTGCCGGTCGGCCTGTCCGATCGTCTGACCGTCCGACTGCCGGACCGTCCGACCGGGCATCCGTGCATGCCCGGCGCCACGCCGGGAATCCATCCACCACCCCTTCCCTCCCGCCCGCCCACGGCCGGAGGGGCCCCCGGAGCCGCCCCCGGCTCCCCGCACCAGGAGGGCCGCCGTGCCGTTGTCCGACGACCAGCCGCACACCCGTACGCGGCTGCCGGTCGGCGAACAGCCCTCGTCGCAGATGAACGCCCGTCAGGCCCGTCCGCTGCGCACCCTGCTGACCGTGCTGCTGGTCGTCACCCTGCTCGTCCTGGCGATCTCCATCGCCAACCGGGGCAAGCCCGACCCCGGCACCGCCGCCGCCGGACGCTCCGCCGACCGGGCCGCCGCGGCCACCGCCACCTCCGGCGCGGGCCCCGCGCCCAGCGGGGACCAGCCGGTGACCGCCACCGTCAACGGCATCGCCGCCGGCTTCCCGCACACCGAGCAGGGCGCCCAGTCCGCCGCCGCCAACTACGCCGTGGCCATCGGCTCCGCCGACATGTTCCGCACCGACAGCCGCCACACCATCGTCACCACCATCGCCGACCCGGCCGCCGCCCAGACCCTCCAGTCCCGGCTGGACCAGGGGTTCGGCGCCGACACCGTGGCCCGCTACGGACTGGACGCCCAGGGGCGCGCGCCCAAGGGCCTCACCTTCGTCAGCCGTACCGTCCCGGTCGGCGCCAAGGCGGTCGGCTACGCCGACGCCGAGACCAAGGTCGAGGTCTGGTGCACCGGTCTGACCGGCCTGGCCGGCGAGCGCTCGGTGCAGCCGGTGGTGGCGAGCTGGTTCACGCTCACCCTCGATCTGCGCTGGACGGGTGGCGACTGGAAGCTCACGGACTACGCAAGCCGGCAGGGGCCCGCGCCCATGCCGGGCGACGAACAGGCCGCCACCGCCGAGGAGATCACCGGCGCCGTCCAGCAGTTCGGGGGTTTCCGCTATGCCCGTTGACCTGACCGCCGACCAGTCGGCCGGCCGCCGAGCGGGGCGCGGGGGGGCCGCCGCCGACGGTGCCGTCCGGCCCGCCGTCCGCCGCGCGGGGACGCTGGCGGGAGTGCTGGCGACCGTGCAGCTCGGGGCTCTGCTCGCGGCGCAGCGCGTCTTCGCCGAGCCGTCCCCGACGGGGAGCCCGTCGCCGTCCCCGTCGGCCACCTGTCAGAAGGTGGACCTCCCGATCCCCGGTAGCGACGCGGGCTGTGCCCCGAACGGCGCCGTGGTGATTCCCGGGAGCGGGACCGTCGGGACGGTGACGGATCCGTTGGGGGCGTTGGCCAAGGGGTGCGCGCAGGCGGCGGTGTGGGTGGTGCGGAAGTTGTCGGGGGCGATCGACGGGACGACGGAGGTGGACTTCACCAATGCGTCGTTCCTGCAGCAGTACGCGGTGGTGTTCGCCGCGTCGACGGTCGTCACGCTGGTGCTGTGGCTGCTCGCGGTGACCAAGCGGGCGGTGCGCGGGGCGCCGTTGACGACGGCGATCTCGGAGGCGATCGGGTTCCTCTGGCTGACGGTGGTCGCGTCGGCGTTCACGCCGTTGATCCTGTACACGGTGGTGAGCGCGACCGACGGGCTGACCAAGGCGATCGCGGTGGGGACGAAGTCGGACACCGGGACGTACCTGGGCGGGTTCGCGGACACCCTGGAGAAGGGTGACATCGGCGGCGGGCCGTTGATCCTGATCATCACCTCGTTGGTGGCCGTGCTGGCCGCGGCGGTGCTCTGGATCGAGCTGCTGATCCGGGCGGCGATGCTCTACGTGGGCGCGCTGCTGGGGACGGCGGTGTACGCGGGGCTGGTGGACAAGCAGCTGTGGAAGCACGTGCGCCGCTGGGCGGGGGTGATGCTGGCGGTGGACCTGGCGAAGCCGATCATCGTGATCATCCTCGGGCTGGCCGGTGCGGTGTCGGCCGGGGCGGGGGCGAGCGACGACTTCGCCCGGGTGCTGTCGGGGCTGGCGATCCTCTTCCTGTCGATCTTTGCGAGCGCCGCCGTCTACCGCTTCGTGCCGGGCTTCGGCGACGAGATCATGAACATGCGCCACGCCCGGGCGAGCGCGGTGTCCGCCGGGTCGGCGATGATCAACGGGACTGCGAACTTCATGCGGCAGGGCATCAGCACGCACGGCGACCGCGGCCGGCAGGCGGGCGGCGGCGGTGGGGGTGCCGGCGGCGGTTCGGTCGCCCCGGGCATCGCCGCCCACGCGTCCCGGGCGCCCTCGCCGCCTCCGCAGGCCGGGCCGCCGGCCCAGGGCTCGGGTCCGATCCGCGACAGCAATCCAGCGAAGGGAGGGTGACGGGTAAGTGAGCAGCGAACCGCTCGGCCAGTACGGGGCCCAGTACGCCCAGCCGTACGTGCACCAGCGCCGTACCTACCTGATCGGCAAGGCCCGCCCGAACGCGCCGATCGGCCGGAACCGGGAGTCCGGCGAGATCGTGCTGATCATCTTCGGCGCGTTCCTCGGCATGCTCTGGGGTCTGCTGATGCCGGTCCTGCCGTTGCGCATCGCGGGTCTGGTGGGTCTGCCGGCGCTGGCGATCGCGGCCGTCTACGTGCCGTACCGGCGCCGGACCTTCTACAAGTGGGTGGAGATCAACCGCACCTAC
Source organism: Streptomyces sp. XY431 (assembly GCF_001279805.1). Taxonomy (NCBI): domain Bacteria; kingdom Bacillati; phylum Actinomycetota; class Actinomycetes; order Kitasatosporales; family Streptomycetaceae; genus Streptomyces; species Streptomyces sp. XY431. The sequence continues at coordinate 8,098 of NZ_LGDO01000032.1, read as the reverse complement.
CGGCGGACGGTCCGCAGCGGCCGGGCGGTGTGGAAGTCGGACGCGGTCGATGCCGGGACGCGGCTGGACGGCCGCGAGGTGGAGATCGGCCCGCCGCCCGGGGTCGGGCGGCTGCGCTGGCTCTCGGCGCCGTTCGGGCCGGACGAGGTCGCGGTGCTGATGCACCTGGAGCGGCGAACGGTGACGGCGGCGATCGAGATCGAGGGCCCGGGTGTCGGGCTGCGCGACTCGGAGGACCAGGAGGCGCTGGTCGACCGGTTCGGGACGCTGCTGAAGCACGTCGCGAACGGGGACGGCTTCGTGACCCGGCTGCAGATCCTGGCCCGGACCCTGCCGGCCGACCCGGACGCGCACGCCAAGGACGTGGAGCGGCGCGGCGACCCGGGCGCGCCGAACTGGCTGAAGGACTCGTACGACCAGTTGCAGTCGATGGTGTCGACCTCGTCCGAGCAGCACCGGGCGTACTTGGTGGCGTGCATGCACTACACCCGGGACCTCGCCGCCGAGGCGCACGCGATGGGGCGGACGGCCACCGGCCGGCGGGCCAGGGACGACGAGGGCCTCGCCTCGGTGATGGCCCGCGAGCTGACCGACATCTGCGCCCGGCTGGCGGAGGCGGACATCCGGGTGCGGCAGCCGCTGGGCCAGGCCCGGCTCTCCTCGCTGCTGCACTCGATGTACGACCCGGACCACCCGATCGACCACCTCCAGGCGATGTCGAGGCGCAATGCCTGGCCGGCCGAGCTGGACGCCACGCACCCGCAGTTCCTCCAGGCGAAGACCCGGGAGTCGGCGACCCGGGAGCCGTGGTGCCACGCCACCGCGTGGATCAAGGAGTGGCCGCTGACCCCGGTCGGCGTCAACTTCCTGGCGCCGCTGCTGGTGCACACCCCGGACGTGATCCGGACGGTGGCGGTGACGATGGACCTGGAACCGACCGATGTCGCCATCGAGCGGATGCTCACCGAGAAGACCAACGACGAGGCGGAGGCCAGCCGCGCCGCCAAGATGAACCGCACGGTCGACCCGCGCGACCTGGCCCACACCGGCCGGGTGGACCAGCGGGGCGACGACCTGGCGTCCGGCGCGGCCGGCGTCAACCTGGTCGGGTACATCACGGTCTCCTCGCGCAATCCGGACGCGCTGGCCCGGGACAAGCGGACGATCCGGGCCTCGGCCGGCAAGAGCTATCTGAAGCTGGAGTGGTGCGACCGCGAGCACCACCGCGCGTTCGTCAACACCCTGCCGTTCGCCACCGGTATCCGCCGCTGAGCGGATCCCGGCCGAGCGACTGATCTGGAGGCCCCCGTATGGCGATCGGCAACCTCACCGACGCGTTCACCAGCCTGGCGTTCGGCAAGGTGGAGACCACCCGGCTGCCGGTGCGCACCTCGACCGGCCAGGCGCAGGCGGTGTACCTGCCGACCGCTGCGCCCGGGCTGGGCGACTCCGGGGTGATCATCGGGCGCGAGGTGTACAGCGGCAAGGGGTACGTGTACGACCCGTTCCAGCTGTACGGCCAGCAGCTGCCCGCCCCGCACTGGCTGGTGCTGGGGGAGTCCGGCAACGGCAAGTCGGCGCTGGAGAAGACCTATGTGCTGCGCCAGCTGCGGTTCCGGGACCGGCAGGTGGTGGTCCTGGACGCGCAGGGCGAGGACGGGGTCGGCGAGTGGAACCTGATCGCCAACGCGCTGGGCATAAAGTCGATCCGGCTGGACCCGATGGCGGCCAGGGACGGCGGGGTGAAGCTCAACCCGCTGGACCCGGCGATCACCCAGACCGGGCAGCTGTCGCTGCTGCGGACCATCGTCGAGGTGGCGATGGGGCGCGCTCTGGAGGAGCGGGCCGGCTTCGCGCTGAAGGCCGCGCACGGGCATGTGGTGGCGACGGTCCGGGACCGCCAGCCGGTGCTGGACGACATCATCGACACCCTGCGCAGCCCCGACCTGTCCTCGGTGGAGTCGCTCGGGGTGGCCGTGGACGAGGTGCAGTCCTGGGGCCTGGACGTGGCGCTGGTGCTGGACCGCCTGGTCGACGGTGACCTGCGGGGCATGTTCGACGGGTCGACCACCGACGGCATCGACCTGGACGCGCCGCTGATCGTCTTCGACCTGTCGCACATCGACCGCAACTCGATCGCGATGCCGATCCTGATGGCGATCGTCGGTGTCTGGCTGGAGCACACCTGGATCAGGCCGGACCGCAAGAAGCGGATCTTCCTGGTCGAGGAGGCGTGGCACATCATCAACAGCCCCTTCGTGGCCCAGCTGTTCCAGCGGCTGCTGAAGTTCGGCCGCCGGCTCGGCCTGTCCTTCGTGGCCGTGGTGCACCACCTGTCGGACGTGGTGGACGGGGCGGCGGCCAAGGAGGCCTCGGCGATCCTCAAGATGGCCTCCACCCGGACGATCTACATGCAGAAGGCCGAGGAGGCACGGGCCACCGGGCGGGTGCTCGGCCTGCCCCGCTGGGCGGTGGAGATCATCCCCACACTTTCGCCGGGCATCGCGGTCTGGGACGTCAACGGAAACGTCCAGGTGGTGAAGCACATCATCACCGAGGCGGAGCGCCCACTGGTCTATACCGACCGGGCGATGACCGAGGACGCGGTGGCCGAACGGGTGCGCGCCGACCACCAGTTGGCGGCCGAGCCGGGGATCTGAGCCCGGATCCGGCGGGCCCGGGGCGTGTTCCCGGGCCCCGGGCCGGCCTCCTGGGGCGCCGGTGCGGGTGCGGAGCGGGCCCGGCGAGGCGGGCAGAATCCGACGACGATTCGTCAGTAGGTAACCCTGTCGTTACGTCCAGGGGCCTGACAGCTACGCGCGTTGACCCTAGGCTGCACTCGCGCAACGACACTCGTCTCGCGCGCCCGGGCCTGTCCACAGCTGGGCGCTCTCACAGGTGCAGGGGACCCCCTACATGCTCTCCGTCAGAACCCGACGGTCTGCGTTGGCCGTCGTCGCCGCCGCCGGCCTCGTCGGCACGGTGGCCATGCCGTCCGCGGCCCAGGCCGCGACCGCCAAGAAGCCCAAGACCGTCAACCTCCAGTTGCTGGCCATCAACGACCTGCACGGCAACCTGGAGCCCCCGGCCGGTTCCTCCGGCACCATCCGGGAGATCGACCCGGCCACCGGCCAGCCGGTCAGCACCCCGGCCGGCGGCATCGAGTACCTGGCCACCGCGCTGCGCCAGGCCCGGATCCCCGCCGACGACTCGATCACCGTCGCCGCCGGCGACCTGGTCGGCGCCTCGCCGCTGACCTCCGCGCTGTTCCACGACGAGCCCACCATTGAGGCGCTGGACAAGCTCGGCCTGGACGTCACCTCGGTCGGCAACCACGAGTTCGACGAGGGTTCCGCCGAGCTGCTCCGCCTCCAGGACGGCGGCTGCCACCCGACCGACGGCTGCTACGAGGAGGGGCGCACGTTCAAGGGCGCCAACTTCAACTACCTCTCGGCCAACGTCACCAACGAGAAGACCGGCAAGCCGCTGCTGGCCCCGTACTGGGTGACCAAGTCGCAGGGCGTGAAGGTCGGCTTCATCGGCGTCACCCTGGAGGGCACGCCGAACATCGTCACCGCCGAGGGTGTCAAGGGCCTCAAGTTCGCCAACGAGGTCAGCACGATCAACAGGTACGCCGCCGAGCTGAAGGCCAAGGGCGTCAACTCGATCGTCGCGCTGATCCACGAGGGCGGCCTGCCGGCCAGCAGCACCTACAACTACGACTGCGGCGCGGCCGGCGAGGGCATCTCCGGCCCGATCGTCGACATCGCCAAGCGGATCGACCCGGCGGTCGGCGCCATCGTCACCGGCCACACCCACAACGCGTACGCCTGCACCATCCCCGACCCGCAGGGTGTGCCGCGTTCGGTGACCAGCGCCGCCTCCTTCGGCCGGCTGTACACCGAGATCGACCTGAAGCTCGACAAGAGCACCGGCGCGATCGTCCGGCCGTCGGTCAAGGCCGAGAACCACATCGTGCGCCGGACGGTCGAGAAGGCTCCGGACATGACGGAGCTGATCTCGCACTACTCCAAGCTTGCCGCCCCGATCGCCAACCGTCCGCTGGGCTACATCGCCTCGGACATCAACGGCCGTGGCAACAGCGACCCGGAGAAGCCGCTCGGCGACGTCATCGCCGACGCCCAGCAGGCCGGCCTCGCGGCGGCCGACAAGGGCGGCGCGCAGGTCGCCTTCATGAACCCCGGCGGCATCCGCTCCGACCTCGTCTACAAGCAGAGCGGCGCCGAGGGCGACGGTGTGGTGACCTACGGCGAGGCGTTCACCGTCCAGCCGTTCACCAACATGATGCAGGTCAAGACGCTGACCGGGGCCCAGCTGATACAGCTGCTGCAGCAGCAGGTGAGCGGCTCCAACGAGGCCTCGCCGAAGATCCTGCAGCCGTCCAAGGGCCTCACCTACACCCTGGACATGCGCAACAAGGGCGCCGACCGGGTCGTCGTCGACTCGATCCGCCTGGGTGGCGCGCCGATCGACCCGGCCGCCAAGTACCGGGTCGCGGCCAATGAGTTCCTGGCCGGCGGCGGCGACGGCTTCCCGGCCTTCGCGGCCGGCACCGACAAGCTCGTCGGCGCCTCCGACCTGGACGTCTTCGCCGCTTACCTCGGTGCCAACAGCTCGGCCGCCGCGCCGCTGAAGGCGCCGGCGCAGGACCGCATCAAGGTCATCGGCCCGGGCAGCACCATCGACTGAGTCGAGGGTCGCTGGCCGTGAGCCGGCCGGGGCGGGGCGCTGTCGGGGCGCCCCGCCCTTTTTTCGTGCCCGCGGTTCGGGCCCTGCGTTCAGTCGGGGGAGGGGCCGCCGGGGAGCCGGACGGTGGCCAGCGCGCCCGGGCCGCCGTCCTGGGCCGGGCCGAGCGACACCTCGCCGCCGGCTTCCCGGACGGTCTGCGCGACGATCGACAGGCCGAGGCCGGAGCCCGGGAGCTGGCGCGAGGACGGGGAGCGCCAGAACCGGTCGAAGACGTACGGCAGTTCGTCCTGCGGGATGCCGGGACCGTGGTCGCGGACGGTCAGCACGCCCTGGTCGAGCCGGACGGCGATGGTGCCGCCGGGCGGGCTGTACTTGACCGCGTTGTCCAGCAGGTTGATCACCGCCCGCTCCAGGCCGGCGGCGTCGGCGTGGACGAACCAGGGCTCGGTGGAGGTCTCGAAGACCAGCCCCGGGCCGCGCAACTTGGCACGCTCGACCGCCCGTTCGGCGATCTCGTGCACGGCAACCACGGAGAGCGTGCGGACCGGCTTGGGGGAGTCCGGGCGGGAGAGCTGGAGCAGGTCGCCGATCAGCACGGTGAGCTCCTGCATCTGGGCCTTCATGTTGCCGAGCAGCTTGGTGCGGGTGGCGGGCGGGAGCGGCCGGCCGGTGTCGTCGCTGCGGATCAGCAGATCGACGTTGGTGCGCAGCGAGGTGAGCGGGGTGCGCAGCTCGTGGCCGGCGTCGGCGATCAGCCGGGTCTGCCGTTCGCGGGAGTTGGCGAGGGCGGTGCTCATGGAGTTGAAGGACGTGGAGAGCCGGGCGATCTCGTCGTCACCCTGGACCGGGATGGTGGTGCCGACCTCCTCGGTGCGGGCGATGTGCTCGACGGCGTTGGTGAGGTGGTCGACCGGTTTGAGGGCGGAGCGGGCGACCAGTCGCCCGGCGACGGCGGCGAGGGCGATCCCGCCGAGGGCGACGCCGCCCAGGACGAAGGCGAGTCGGTTGAGCGATTCGTCGACGGCCTTCGTGGACGTGGCGACCATGATCAGGGTGGGGGGAAGGGCCTTCTGCTTGGTCCAGGAGACCCGGACCAGGGCGGGTTCACCGTTGGTGTAGTGGCCCTGGCGGATGATGAACTGGTTCGGCCTGAGAGAGAGGACCGCGGTGTCGTCGGGGTCCGGGGCGATGGCCTTGGCGGCCATGGGCGGCAGGCAGTAGAGCGGTGTCTGGCCGGGGATCACGTACTGGGTGTCGCGAGGGGCGGAACCGCCGCCCGGCGGCTGGGGGACGGTGCCCTGCACGGTCTTGAGCGCGCTCTGCAGGTTGGGGGAGCAGTCGTCGAGCTGCGCCGGTGGACCGCCCTCGCGCACATTTTCCAGGTCGGTGCGGATCACGCCGTACAGCTGCTTCTCCACGATGAACCAGCAGGCCAGCGCCGAGGCCGCGATCGCCACCGCGACCGCCGCCGCGGTGAGCAGGGCGAACCGGCTGCGCAGGGAGCGGGCGCGGTACCAGGTGCTGAGGCGGCCGCGGCGGCGTGGGATGCGCGGTGGGGCGAGCGGCGGCGGCGGGACGGTGGGGCTCACGCCGCGGTGCCGGCTGCCGGGCGGAGCGCGTAGCCGACCCCGCGGACGGTCTGGATGACCCGGGGCAGGCCGCCCTGCTCGGTCTTGCGGCGCAGGTACATCACGTACACGTCCAGCGAGTTGGAGGAGGGCTCGAAGTCGAAGCCCCAGACCGCCTTGAGGATCTGCTCCCGGGTGAGCACCTGGCGGGGGTGGGCGAGGAACATCTCCAGCAGCATGAACTCGGTGCGGGTGAGTTCGACGGGTTGGCCGGACCGGGTGACCTCGCGGGTGGCGGTGTTCATCCGCAGGTCCGCGAAGGCCAGGACGTCGGTCTCCTCCTCGACGGCGGCCGCCCGGGCGGCGGCCTCGGTGGCGAGCGCGTTGCGCCGCAGCAGGGCGCGCACCCGGGCGAGCAGCTCGTCGAGTTCGAAGGGCTTGGCGAGGTAGTCGTCGGCGCCGACGTCGAGGCCGGTGACCCGGTCGCCGACGGCGTCGCGGGCGGTGAGCATCAGCACCGGGACGGTGTCGCCGCGCGAGCGCATCCGGCGGACGGCGGTGAGGCCGTCCATCCGGGGCATCATGATGTCGAGCAGGACGAGGTCCGGCCGGTCGCGTTCGACGGATTCGAGGGCCTCGTAGCCGTCGGTGGCGGTGGCGACCTCGTAGCCCTCGAAGACGAGGCTGCTCTCCAGGGCGTCCCGGAGGGCGGGTTCGTCGTCGACCACGAGGAGCCGGGCGGTGCTCTGCTGCCCGGGCTCGGCGGGGGTGCGGTCGTCGGCGGACGGGGTCATCGGCGGTTGCCCTTTCTGGTGGCGGGAGGCCCTGCTCGGGTCAATTGTCGGACGTGCTCAGACGTTCTGGCCGGACTGCAGCTCGGGCAGCACCTGCTTGATGTCGTCGATCGGGATGGCGAAGCCGAGGCCGACGCTGCCGGCCCCGCTGCCGCCGGCCGTGGCGCTCGATCCGCTCGGCGAGTACATGGCCGAGTTGATGCCGATGACCTGCCCGGCGGCGTTGATCAGCGGGCCGCCGGAGTTGCCCGGGTTGAGCGCGGCGTCGGTCTGGAAGGCCTGGTAGGTGGCGGTGCTGCCGCTGCTCTGCGGGGTGCTGCCGCGCAGTCCGGGCAGGTTGGGGAGGCCGAAGCCGCCGTTGCCGCTGGTGGTGCCCTCGTCGAGCTGGACGGTGACCTCGCGGTGCTCGGCGCTGATGATGCCGGAGGTGACGGTGCCGGTGAGGCCCTCGGGGTTGCCGATGGCGACGACCGGGTCGCCGACCGAGACGGCGGAGGAGTCGCCGAGCACGGCGGGGGTGAGCTGCTTGGCGCCGCTCGCGGTGATCACGGCGGCGTCCAGGCTCTTGTCGGTGCCGGTGAGGGCGGCGGTGGCGGTGGAGCCGTCGTGGAAGGTGACGGTGATCCGGCCGCCGTCGGCCGCGCCGGAGACCACGTGGTAGTTGGTGAGGATCTGGCCGCCGGCGGTGAGGACCACGCCGGTGCCGGTGGCGGTCCCGTTCGCGGTCTGCACCGTGATCTGGACGACGCTGGGCGAGACGGCGGCCGCGACGGCGGCGACGTCGGCGCTGCCGTCGGAACGGGCGGCGACCGGGCTGGCGACGGTGCCGCTGCGGCTCACCGAGCCGTGGCCCTGGGCGGCGACGACGCCGCCGGTGACCCCGCCGAGGACGGCGGCGACCGCGGCGACGGCGGTGACCAGGGCGAGCCGCCCGCGCAGCAGGCCGCGCCGGGCCCGGTGGCCGGGGCCCCCGGCCGGTGCCGGGTCGGCCGGCTCGGGCGGGAACGGCGGGAGCGGGGGAGGGGG
>NZ_LGDO01000031.1:0-32396 GCF_001279805.1 Streptomyces sp. XY431 | reverse complement strand
CGCGAACTCACCTCCGGCCCCGGCCACCTCGGCTTCGACATGGGCGCCCGCTGGGGCTCCGGCTTCCTCCTCCCCTCCCCCACCTTCCGCCCCATGCTCACCCCCACCAGCTTCGGCAACGACGGCGCCGGCGGCCAATTCACCTTCGCCGACCCCACCACCACCCACACCTTCGCCTACACCACCAACCGCATGATCGGCCACGCCGACCCCCGCGCCAACAACCTCGCGGCGGCCCTGCCGGCCACCTGACCTGCACGCGGACAGGCCAAGGCCCCCGCCGCAGGAATGCGACGGGGGCCTTGTGAAGGGTCTGTGTACCGCGGGTCAGGTTGCGGGACTGAGGGACCAGCGCTGGTTGGCACCGGCGTGGCAGTCCCAGATGCCTAGGCGGGTGCCGTTCTCGGTGACCCAGCCCGGCAGTTCGAGGCAGCGGCCGGAGTTCGGGTTGTAGAGGCTGTTGTCGGCACGGCGCAGCCACTTCTGGCCGCCCTTGAGGTTGTCGCAGTCGGCGAGGACGACGGGGGCTCCGTTCCAGATGGCCTCGTCCTGCACGGTCACGCACTTGCCCTGGATGATGAGGGCGTGGTTGTCGGTGTTGAACTTGAACTGCTGGTTGGGACCGTTCCAGCAGTTCCAGATGCCGATGTCCATTCCGCCACCGATGTTGTCCAGGCACTTGCCGCCGTCGAGGGCACTGCGCACCGAGATGCTGGTGCCGCTGATGGCGAGGTTGCTGACCTGGGGGTCGGTGAGCGCGTAGGGGTACGCGCGGACGTCGCCGATGGCACCCCGGAAGTGGTCCTCGGCCGGGTAGTAGACCGTGGTGGCCGCGCCCATGGAGAGCGTTCCCCCGCTGGACCACGGGTGGGGGTTCCTGGCGACGCCGACGGCCCGTCCGTTGACGTAGAGCGTCATGGTGGCGGTGTCGGCGTTGTAGGTACCCACCAGGTGGGTCCACTGCCCGACCTGCGGGCGGGCCTGCTCCGAACCACCGGCGAGGTAGTAGGTACTGGTGAAACGCCAGTCCTCGTGCGGGGCGACGAAGGCCCAGGTACCGGCCGAGGCCGAGTACTGGAGGTAGAACGGGCTGCGGTCGTTCCCGGTCAGCGAGAGCACCGTGCCGTAGCCGTTGGCGCTGTCGAGCTTGGCCCAGGCGGCGACGCTGTAGCTGCGACGGGTGTCGATGCCGGGCGCCTGGGAGCTCCGGTAGTAGTTGTCGCCGCCGAAGGTGGCAGCGCTGTCACCGACGGCGTTGCGGTCTGCTGTGAACCCCACGTGGCCGACACCGACGAGCGCGTTGGTCGCGTTGCTGTCGACCACGGGCACGGTGGCATCGGCGTGGAGCGTGTTCTGGCGGTCGAGCGTGTACCAGTCCGGGGTCACCCGGATGTTGGCAACGGTCTGCGGGCCGGCGTCCCAGTCCATACCGGGGTTGGTGGCGTCGCCGGAGCGGTGGCCCCACCAGATCTGGATGTCACCGGTGTCGGCGTTGCGGCCCCAGAGACCCGGGGCCCCGTTCCCGAGCAGGTCTCCGTCGGAGCCGAGGACGGGCCAGGTCGCGACGGGAACGCTCCCGATGTAGGCGGGCCCGGAGATCCCGGTGACGGTGGGGACGACCAGGGGGTTGCCGTTCTCGTCCATGATCGGGTCCCCGAAGTCGGGGTCGACGACGTCGAGGGTGCCGGTGGTGAGGGTGTAGGCGGTCAGCTGGCCCGACCACTGGTCCACGTCCGCCCGGCGCATGTTGCGTGCCCAGAGGCCGGGGTGGCCCTGTCCGGCCCAGTCGCCCGGAGTGATCAGCTCCATGTCCTTCCAGCCGCCGGAGGCGAGCCGGACGGGCTGGCCGAACGCATTGGTGCTCGTGGCCGGGAAGAACCACAGCTCGCCATCACTGCCGTCGCTGTTCGCCTCCACCGTGACGAGGCCGGTCTTGTTCTTGAACTCCAGCTTGATGTCGAGATCGGTGTGGGCCGGGTCTCCGACCGCCGCCACCCGCAGGGTGTGCGACCAATCGGCCGAATAGCCGTTGCAGTAGGCGGAATCGTTCGGCGGCGTCACACAGGCCGGCCGGGCGAGCGCCACCTTGCTGTTGTATCGGCCTGTGGAACGGCTGTTACCGGGGTTGCCGTAGACGTAGAGATCGGGGTCGTCCTTCACATGCACGAAGAGGTCGTCAACGTGCTTGCCACCAGTGAGCGCGCCCCGGTGGCTGTACTGAACGGCGCCGCCGGCCCACGTGCTGCTGTCCGGGGTGTCCGCCGGTATCGCGGCGAGCGCGGCAGTCGGGCTCTTGGCCACCGTGTTGCCGGGGATGCTGTAGGTGCGGAGGTTGCCGGCCTGGTCGGCGGTGAGGATGTCGGCTGCGCCGTCACCGGTCACGTCGCCGAACACCGGCTGCGGGCCGTCCGGGTTCCATGGCACGTAGAAGGCGTACTGGGCAACGGGCGAGACGTTGCCCGCGTTGTCCTCGACCTGGATGTAGGCGATGTTGGTTCCCCAGGCGGTGGGGAAGACGGGAAGCCCGCCCGTCGGCATCGAGTCGCCGCACTTCCAGGACGCCCCCTCGAACTGCGGGTCGAAGCTCCAGCGCGCGCAGACGACGCCGGAGGTCTGGCCGCCCGAAGGGTTCGGGTCGACGGGGGTGTAGGGGATGTTCCCCCACTCGCCGGAACGCAGCCTGCTGCCCTGCCCGTTGCCCGACGGCGGGAACTGGGTGGCGAGCGCCTCGTCGGACAGCTGGTCGTACAGCGACGGGACCTGCACGGTGGGCGGGGTCCGGTCGACGCCGAAGTGACAGGCGGGGGTGGATCCCGACATGCCGACCAGCTGGTCGCTGGCCATGATGCTGTAGCCGTAGACGTGACCGTCCTGAATGATGCCGTCGGGCACCCGGTACGCCGCGTTGCTGCCGTTGCCCACAGGCCCGGTGTAGTCCGATGCGACGTCAGGAACACCGGGCAGGGTGTAGTCCCAGATGTGGCTCCACGAGTACAGGGTCTGCTGGACGGGGCTGCTGACGGTCGCGTTGAGCGTGACGCCGTTAAGGTCGGCCCCGGCGCCCAGCCAGCCCCAGCCGTTGCCGTCGCAGCCCGGAACGGTCTGGTCCGGGGAGACGGTCCGCGGCGCGGGGTAGGTGTAGGGGTTCGTGGGGGTGTTGGGGGCGCGGTCGTACTCGACCACCACGATGGGCCGGTAGTCGAGGCGCTTGAACGCGAGCTTGTCGTTCTCGTCGCCCTCGACCGTGAATGTCATGGCATTGGTCTGCCACGCCCATTCGCGGTAGGCCGAGGTCACGTCGAAGCGGAAGTCGATGCCGTTGGTGCATCCCGGATTCCCGGATCCGGGAACCCAAGCGGGATCCCCGATCCGGCCGCCGAGATGGGTCGGAGCATCCTGCCAGGTCGTGCTCGTGTCAATGGGCTTGTTGACAACGAAGAGGTTGAGGGGATAGGCCTTCTTGCAGTCCCAATTGGACGACTTGGCCTGCCACATCGTCATAACGGCCTTGTTGATGATCGTGCCGGAGAAGCCGGCGGAGTCGATCTGGAAGAAGGACCGCTCGATTCCCGTCTTCTGGACGTACTCCTGAGCACCGACGCCGGGCCGGTTGTACGGCTCCTGGGGCGTAGCGGTCCTCAGGAAGTTGTTCTGCTTCGGGTAGGCGGACTGGGTCCACGCCCAACCGTTGCCGGTGCGGTCGTCATAGATCCAGCCCGGGTCGATGAACCAGGGTCCCTCACCGTGGGCAAGCAGGTCCTGGTCGGGGCTCAGGGTGATACCGCCGCTGCCGGCGGTGGTGGGCATCACTGACACCTTGGCACTGTTGCCCGGGCCGTCGACGCTACTGGTCGTGGGACCCTCGGGATCACCGCTGGCGGTGGCCGCTCCGGCAGACGTCAAACCGGGTACGGTCAAACCGACTTTCGCCAGCGTCGGACCGGACGACGTCGCCGGAGGCGGAGTGGAGGGCGTGGCCGGGGCCGGGGCAACCGTGCTGCTGTCCCACATCCGGGGCGCAGGGGCGTGCCAACGCACGGTGCCGTCCTCAGCGGCGGCCGAGAGGCTGTAATCGGCGTCCGCCTTCACGGTCACGCCCGCGGTGGTCACGGGGAACGTGACCGACCTGAGCGCCGGGTTCGCGGCCGCCGCGGCGTTCTTCACGACCAGGACGGTACTGAGGCCCCCGTACTTGGTGGCGGTGGCCTTCAGGTCGATTCCGGGAGCGACCTCGGGGTAGAGCACACCGTCGCCGTCCTCGTCCACGTGACCCTGCGTCAGCGGGAAGGGCGAGTTGAGCGCAAGCTGCTTTCCGTCCGCACTGGTGAGGGTAGCGAGCGCGCCGGATCCGCCGGCCGACAGGTGGACACCGGCACCCGAGGCCTTCGGGCGAAAGCCTCCCTTGGGATCGACCACCAGCGTGGCATCGAGATCCGCCCACGCGCCGTTCTGCTTGACCCGCTGCCGTTCCACATGCAGCGTCTTCTGGAGATGACCCTCGGGAGTGGCAACCGTCTCGCTGTAGTCGTCGGTGAGCGAGGGCACGGGCACGGCCACGCCCGTGCCCTTGGCCTGGGCGATCGCTTTCTCCGCCTCGGTCGCGGGCGGCCGCATCTTCGCGTGTGCGGCATCGGCCTCCGCCATCACCTGGGCAAGGCTCTTGGCGCCAGGCTGCGGCGCGGCCATCGCCGCCGGCACCGGGAGGCCGCCGCACAGGGCGAGTCCGAGGCCGAGCGCGGGCACACGTAGGGCCAGGGTGCCGGCGCGGCGCCGGATAGGGCGTGATCTGGGGGACGTGGGCACGACGAAGCCTTCCCTAGATGGAGATTCGTGCGTGTGCTGCAGACCGGCACTGCGCACAGGACAGACGAAACCTGCTCACGCTCACGACACTCCGTCAACGTTTTTTCGGTGTCGCAGAAGTGGTTTGCCATTGCTTCGCACGATTCGCACCCCAAGTGATTTGAATCACCGTAGGCGATCTTTGTCGACTCCTCGACACGGAATGTAAGCAGCTCATAAGGTCGGCTGACTCTTGATCACCTGGCCGTTCCCACGGGCACGGTCACCGACGGAGGGGTGACGGTGCTCTTTCACCGTGCACGCTCGGCCCGGTCTCGGGCCTCCTACTCACGACGATCACGGACCGCCCTGGTCAGTACCCTTGCGGTCGTCGCCTCCCTGATGGTTCCGGCCGGAGGCATAGCCTTCGCGGCGGCGCCGGACTACCAGCGCGTCTGGTCACCGCCTCAGACACCGCTCCCGGGCACGGAGTCGGTCACCGGCAAGGACGCCCCGCGTCCGGCAGCGGCCCGGGCCAAGACCGAACCCGCCAAGCCTGTCCAGGACAAGAGCGGAAAGAACGCTCCTGCCGGCGCCGCGGCGGTCGACCTCACCCAGGCTCCTGCAGCCGGCACGACCACCACCCGCTCCGACGGCCACGGCAACACGGTCCAGGAGCCCGCCGCCGCGACCGCCAAGAAGGCCGGCGATCTCCCGGTCTGGGTGTCGTCCATAGCCGGTGGCGACAAGCCGTCCCCCGCCCGCCGAGCCGACAGCGCCGAATCCGAGGCGAACACCAAGGTCAGTGTCACGGTTGCCGACACCGCCACCGCCAAGGCCGCAGGCGTCAGCGGCGCGCTGGTCTCCCTCTCCCTCGCAGAGCAGCACCCCGCCACCAAGGCCCGGGTGAGTCTGGACCCCGTAGCCCTTGCCCCCGCCTACGGCGGCGACTGGGCAAGCCGCGCCACCCTGGTCGCCCTGCCCGCGTGCGCGCTCACCAGCCCGGGCGCGGAGCAGTGCCGGACCCGCACCCCGGTCCCCTCCCACCTCGACCCGGAGACGAAAAAACTGGTCGCCGATGTCGACCTGCCCGCCTCCGCGCCGGTGGCCTCGCCGTTCGCGAAGGGCTTGACCGCATCGGCGGCGGCCGGTACTCCCACCGCGGCGCCCGCCATGGTCCTCGCGCTGCAGGGAGCCCCGAGCAGCGGCTCCGGCACCTACAGCGCCACCAGCCTGAACCCCAGCCAGGGCTGGGCCGCCGGTGGCTCCTCCGGCTCGTTCACCTACAACTACCCGGTCCAGATGCCGCCCAGCCTCGGCGGTGGCGTCCCGCAGATCGGCCTTTCCTACGACTCGGCGTCCGTCGACGGCAAGACCTCCGCGACCAACTCCCAGGCCTCCTGGATCGGTGAGGGCTGGGACCTCGGCTCGGGCTTCGTCGAGCGTTCCTACCAGCCGTGCTCGAAGGCCGGCATAGCCGGCTCCGGCGACCAGTGCTGGGGCGGCGCCAACCTGACGCTCTCCCTGGCGGGCCACTCCGGCCAGCTCGTCCCGCACGACGGCTCCTGCGACACCTCCGACCCGCGCGACGAACTGTCCAAGTGCACCTGGCGCCTGCAGTCCGACGACGGCACCAAGGTCGAGTTCCTCACCGGCGCCGACAACGGCACCTGGAACAGATCCTTCCTCAAGGTCACGGACACCAGCGGCACCGTCTACTACTTCGGCCTGAACCACCTGCCCTCGGCCCAGGGCACTCCGACCAACACCGGTCCCGCGAGCCAGTCGGCCTGGACCGTCCCGGTGTTCTCCCCGAAGCCCGGTGACCCCTGCTACGACTCCGCCAAGGGCAATGCCTCCTGGTGCCAGAGCGCCTGGCGGTGGAACCTCGACTACATTGTCGACCCCCACGGCAACCTGACCACGTTCACGTACGACCCCGAGAAGAACCACTACGCTCTCGGCGCGGGTCAGAACCACGGCAGCGGTACTCCCACCGAGTACACCCGCTCCGGCAATCTGCACGTCATCGGCTACGGCCAGCTCCTCTCCGACCAGCTGAACAGCAACGGCGCCCACCAGCCCGCCTCCCAGGTCGTCTTCGAGAGCGGTGAGCGCTGCCTCGCTGGAGAGACTCCCTGCAAGGCAGAGAACCGTACCCCCGAGAACGCCGGCAACTGGCCGGACGTCCCGGTGGACCAGCAGTGCGCCGCCGAGGGAGCCTGTGCCAACACGGGTCCCAGCTTCTGGACCAGCCGATGGCTCAACACCATCACCACCAAGGTCCGCGTCAACAACGAGTACCGCGATGTCGACACTTATCGGCTGACACACACGTTCGAAGATCCTCACGACACCAGCAAGTACCCCAATGTCCCGGGCAAGGACCCGAACGCCCCCACCACGGATCCCCAGATCCCGTGGCTGGCCTCGATCCAGCGGACAGGCCACAGCAGCGGCCAAGGTGACATTCCCCTGAACCCCGTCACCTTCAAGGGAATGGCTCTGCGCAACCGCGTTGACGGGCTCACCCCGGTCAGGTCCGACTTCCTCCGCCTGCGGATGGAGCTCATCACCACCGAGACCGGCGGTGCCATCGGCATCGACTACTACAGCCAGTCCTGCTCGCGCAACGCCAACACCATGCCGGCCTCGCCCGACAACAACGAGCTGCCCTGCTTCAACGTCAAGTGGTACGAGCCCAACGCCACAGCGACCGACAGCCCCGTCGACGACTGGTTCCTGCGCTACCCGGTCCACGTCGTGACCGTCGACCCGCGCTCCGACTTCGTCCGCGGCTCCCTCCCTCAAAGCACCACCTACACCTACGGCAAGGCCGCCTGGCACCGCAACGACGCCGATGGCATCGACGACGCCGTCCGTACCTGGGACCAGTTCCGTGGCTACGCTTCCGTCACCGCAGTCAGTGGCACCGCCGGTGACGGACCGCAGAGCAAGTCGTCCACCTACTACTACCAAGGCATGGAAGGCGACCACGACGCCGCCGGCAACGTCCGCACCGGCGTCCCGGCCAAGGGAGCTACGGTCGCTTCCGCGACCGACCACGACTGGCTCACGGGCCAGGTCCTCGAATCAGCCACCTACGCCGACGCCACCGCCGACACCCCTTCCGCCACCAGCGTCAACACCAGCACCGAGCCCGCAGTGGTCGCCTCCCACAGCCGGGGGAACTCCCTGCCCCCGCTCCAGGCCCGCTACGCCTCACCTGCCCAGAGCACCGTGACCGCCGGGGCCAGGAGGTCTGACGGCAGCTGGCGCACGACAACGGACACCACGTTCGTAGAGTCAAGCTCGCCCTACCGCCCCTCGAAGCTCCTGCAGAAGGCCGACGGCACCCCGGACGTCTGTGTGCGGACGCAGTACGCGGCCAACCCGGCCTCGCCCATCGTCAACGCCGTATCCCAGACACTCACCGTCTCCGGCGAGAACGCCTGCGACGCGACCCCCACAGCGGCGAACACCGTCACCGGCGGTCGCACCCTCTACGACAACCAGCCCCACGGCAGCCTGGGCACCACCGCGTCGGCCACTGGCCTCCAGGTGCTGGAGAAGTACGACGCCAACGGCACCGCCCAGTGGACCACCACCGGCACCAGCGCGTACGACGCCTACGGCCGTCCCACCACCGTCACCGACCCCACCACGACCGACAGCGCGCACCCGAACGGTGCCGCCACCACCACCGTCTACAGCTCCGCCGCGCCGGGCGAACTGCCCAACAAGAACACCGTGATCGCGCCCGCTCCGGCCGGCACCCCCGAGGCGGCAACCGGCTGGACCTCGACCGTCACCCTCGACCCCACCCGGTCCCTTCCCCTGACCACCACGGACGTCAACGGCCGTACCGTCACCCAGACCTACGATTCCCTCGGCCGACTGACGGCCGTCTGGCAGGCCGGACGCGGCACCAGCTCGCCCGCCGACTACAAGTTCACCTACCAGCTCAGGAACGACGGTCCGTCCTCGATCACGACCCAGACGCTTCGGCACACCTCGAGGTACCAGGAGTCCATCCAGATCCTGGACGGCCTCGCCCGCGTCGTGCAGACGCAGACCGACCCGGCGATCTCGGCGTACGCCGGCCGACTGATCACCGACACCTTCTACGACTCCCACGGTCGCGCCGCCGCGACCAACAACACGTACTACAACAATCTCAACCCGCCCAGCACCGTCCGCTTCGAGCCCGACAACGCCAAGGTCCCCAGCCAGTCGCACACCTCCTTCGACGGCATGGGCCGTGTGGTCGCCAGCCAGTCGCTCGCGTACGGCGTCCCGCAGACCACCACCGTGACCTCGTACCCCGAGCCGGGCCGGGTCGACGTCACCCCGCCGACCGACGGCAGGGCCACCACCACGATCTCCGACGCGCGCGGGCGCACCCTGCAGCTGTGGCAGTACCGCACCCCGGCTCCGACCGGGAACCCCGGAGACGCGGACGTCACGTCCTACAGCTATTCCCAGGTGGGCACCGAGGCCTCCCGCACGGACGCTGCCGGCAACACCTGGACGTACAACTACGACCAGCGCGGGCGCCGCACCGGTACCAGCGACCCCGACGCCGGTACCAGCACCGTCACCTACGACACCGCCGGCCGGGTGGCCAGCTCCACCGACGCCCGGGGCCAGAGCATCGTCTCCACCTACGACCTGCTCGGCCGGCCGACGGGTACCTACAAGGACTCGGTCAGCCCCGCCAACCGGCTCACCGGCCGCACGTACGACACCGTGGCCAAGGGCAAGCCCGCCACTTCCACCCGCTACGTCGGCGGCCAGAGCGGCGCGGCGTACACCACCGCGGTGACCGCGATGGACACCGCCTACCGGCCGACCAAGACCACCGTCACCATTCCCGGTAGCGAGGTCGGGCAGGCCAACCCGCTCACCTTCACGTACCAGGCCGTCTACAACCCCATCACCGGCGCGCTCACCAAGACGGGCCTGCCTGCGGTCGGCGACCTGTTCGCCGAGTCGGTCACCTACAACTACGAGGCCTACGGTCTCCTGCACGACGTCGGCGGACTCGGCGGCATCGCCTACGACGTCCAGTCCGACTACGACGCCTACGGCCGCAACATCCGCTCCACGATGAACCCGTACGGCACCCAGATCGTCGCGACCAACACCTTCGACGAGTCCACCGGGCGCCCGATCAGCCAGTTCGTCGACAAGCAGACCGCGACCACCGGTTCGGTCCAGCACACCACCTACGCCTACAACCAGGTCGGCCGGATCACGGCGATCCGCAGCATCCCCAACAACACACCGTCCGCGACCGACCTGCAGTGCTTCAGCTACGACTACCTCGGCCGCCTCACCACGGCCTGGAGTGACACCGGGCGCCTCTACCAGGAGCCCAACCCGGCGGTCGGCGGCCAGGGCCGCTGCACCAACGACACTCCGACGAGCGGCGCCCAGGTCCCGGCCCAGACCACCGTCGGCGGCTCCGCCCCCTACTGGCAGAGCTACCAGTACGACCTGACCGGCAACCGGACCGGCATGGTCGCCCACGACCCGGGCGGCGACACCTCCCGGGACGTCACCACCACCCAGACCTTCCCGAACGCGGGCACCCGCAACACCCCGACCACCGCTCCCGGAAGCGGCGGCGGAACCGGCGGGCCGCACGCCCTGCTCACCTCCACCAACCGTGTGGGCGGTGACAATCCGACCACCAGCACCTCCCAGTACGACGCGGCCGGACACACCACCGCCGTGACGGACACCGCCGGCACCACCACGCTCACCTGGAACGGCGAGGACCGTCTGGAGTCGGTCGACAAGACCGGCAGCGGCGCCACCACCTACGTGTACGACGCCGACGGCAGCCAGCTCGTCCGGCGCAACCCCGGCAAGACGACCATCAACCTCGCCAACGGCGACGAGCTGATCTACGACACCGTCACCAAGTCGCTCACCGCCTCGCGCTACTACTCCATCCCCGGCGGCATCACCCTGGTGCGCCAGGGCGGCAACGTCCTCACCTACCAGTTCGCCGACCACCACGGCAGCAACTCCCTGGCCATCAACGCCAGGACGCTGGCGGAGAACCGGCGACCCACCGACCCCTTCGGCAACCCCCGCGGCACCCAGCCCTCCATCTGGGCCGGCGACCACGGCTTCGTCGGCGGCACCAAGGACGACATCACCGGCCTCACCAACCTCGGCGCCCGCCAGTACCAACCCACCACAGGCCGATTCCTGAGCCTGGACCCCGTCCTCGACGCCGGCGACCCACAACAGTGGAACGGCTACGCGTACTCCGAGAACGACCCGGTCAACAAGTCCGACCCGAGCGGCCTCCGCTCGGAGGAGTGCGGCACGCTCTACGCCTGCGGCGCAGGCCGCACCATCACCATGAGCAACGCGGCGGAGACGACCGCGACCTACATGCCGGGCGCCGCACCTCCGCCTGTGCCGCCCACGCCCGATACCGGAACGGCCAGCGTCAGCACCACCAACGATGGTGGCAGCGGTGGCGGACCTGTCCCTACTCCGGTGAACCCAAGCGCCAAAAAGGCCGAGACCGCCAAGAACAAGGTCATCGACGCCGGAAAGAAACTCGCCAAGATCGTCTCCGACGAACTGGGTATCACCGACGCCATCGACTGCGTCACGACCGGAAACCTCGGCTCATGCGGCGAGACCGCCCTCAACGTCGTCACCAGCATGTTCAGCGGCGGCCCGCTCACCAAGCTCCTGGCCAAGTACGCGTTCCGCTGGAACAAGGCCTACGAACTCGCCAAGACCCTCAAGACCCTTGCCGGCGAACTATTCGACGGGCTGAAGACCTGGCGCCGCGAATCCAAGGCCGCCAAGGAAGCGGAAGACACCGTAGCCGCCGCCTGCCCGATCAGCCGCCCACACAGCTTCCCACCGACGACACCCGTCCTCCTCGCCGACGGCAGCGCCAAGCCCATCGGTGATATCACCGTCGGCGACCAGGTCCTGGCCACCGACCCCCAGACCAACACCACCTCCGCCGAAGCCGTCGTCAACACCATCGTCACCCCCGACGACACCCTCTTCACCGATCTCACCCTCACTGCCACCAACACCACCCCCAGCACCCTCACCTCAACCCAGCACCACCCCTACTGGGACATCACCACCGCCCGCTGGACCCAAGCCGCCGACCTCCAGCCCGGCGACACCCTCCTCACCGCCGACGGCACCCCCGTCACCATCCAGTCCGTCCGCAACTACGAACTCGCTCCGACCGAAGCCCGCGACCTCACCGTCTCCAACCTCCACACGTACTATGTGCTGGCGGGGGACACCCCGCTTCTCGTTCATAACACGGGCGGCTTGGAATGTGATCTCCGGGCATACACGGATCTGGCCAGACTTGCCCCTGGGAAGAATGAGGGTGCAGCAAGCGTCCTCGTGACCCCTTCCGGGAACACTTACTTTGATATCAGCACTCGCAGGAAGGACTTGAAGATTCTCCCCCTTCCGCTACGTCGAGTAATAGATCAAACTGGTCACCACGGCGGGTGCGCCGAAATTGGCTGCATTGCCCAGGCCATGGACGCCGGCGACCTAGTCCGGGGAAGCAGTAGCCTAGCAATGCTCCGAAAGCCATTCGATCATGCTCGATACAGAGATCTGCTGCCAGCTTGCCCGCAATGCCAAGCAGTGATGTCTAGACTCCAGGTAACCGACCTATTCCAAGGATGATGCAATGGGAAGGCCGCTCAAGCGACTGTCCGCCGTTCGATGGAGCGAAATCGCCGACGCCAGTGGCCCAGCGGTTGAAATGCCAGCGCTTCTTTCAAAGTTGGCATGGGCCAGCGAGAGCGATGCACGAGATGCTATCGACGAGATAGCAGGTCGGATTTGTTCATTGGGCTTTGTAGTCACAGAGGCAACCGCTAGCGCAATTCCATTTCTCATGGAACTGGCAGAAATACCGGAGGCAAATTGCCGGGTAGAAATTCTGGAGTTGATTACTGCCGTATACTCCACCCGGCAATGGGCTGACGCTGCAGCGGCCGCCGCACCACAGTATCGTGGATCCTACGAGGAAAAAATCTCCTGGGAGGAGGATTCCAGGGCGGCAGTAGCGGCTTCAAAGAGGATCATTGAATCGCTTACGCGAGACCTTGACGCTGCTGTGGCTTCAGTTGCACGCGAGTTGCTCGGTAGCTTGACCAGCAATCCGAGCTCAATTTAGTCGCTAGCGCCTAGAATTTGACTCTCGCAAACCCAAGAGGAGCCCCGTTGAGCCAGGACTCAACGGGGCTCCTCGACGTCTAATAGCATTAACTGGCTACAGCACCATTACATTAGTCGAGATAAATCATAGAGGTGAAGGATATTCTCGGCAGGGACTATTTCCCCATCGATGAATGGCTCAGTTATTCGAGCGTATTCGTCGAAACTGAAGGGAGAGTGGTTGCCGCTGGCATGGGTTGGATTTGGGACTTTGGTTCCACTTTTGAAGACTCCTTGGAGTTGACCGTCTGCGCGAATCGCCCAATGATCTGCCTGCACTCCGATCCGGGACTTGATCCTTGGCCGAGACCTGATTCTCGTTAGCAAATCTCGGCCACATAGAGCATCGTCCAGCGGGGCTTCTGGTCGGGTCAACGGCAGTAGTTGACGGCAACGGCGGCGAACACTTGGTGTCCGCCGCCGTTGCCGTCACGCATGCCAGGGATGGTCGAGGGAGCGGCTGAGGATGTCGATAGCGTCGCACTGGAGGCGGAGGCGGACGTAGGCGTAGTCGAGGAGTTCATTGATAACGAGCCCGAACAGCAACAGGATTCCTCGCACCTCCGCGCACAGGCAGATTCGATCTCACCTGCGAAAAACGTAGGCCGTCCAGGGCCGCCCGTCACACGTACTATGTGCTCGCGGAGGCCACGCCGGTCCTGGTACACAACTGCCCCAGCGGCGTTAATGCTGCTGGCGACAAGTGCAAGTGCTCCGCTGGCCCGAATGCCTATTCATCAGCATTTGAGATGGTCTTGGATACGGCAGACTTCGGGCGCTCACGGGGCACACATTTCCGGCGAGCGAATGCGGCCCTGGACGCTTCATTGAAGTCCGATCCGGCATTTGCCGCGGACATGGAGTCCTTGATTCCAGGAGTGGGAGCCGCCGTATCATCACGAGGGGGACGCAAGACTCCGTCCGGATGGACATGGCAGCACGAACCCACGAGCAATAGCGGCGGCGTTCCAGGCGTGATGAGACTGGTGCCTGAGCCTCAGCATCGACCCGGCTCCGTGTGGCAGGGTTTGCTCCATCCTGGCGGAGCAGGAGGATACGCCGAGTGGGCGATCCCCAATGGCGCCCCGCCGAACTGAAACGAGGAGAGAATGTCCTTCACCATCACGCACAGGGGCGGAGAAATGGAAGAGGGGAACGAGTCGATGATCCCTCGCCTCCTCGAAGAGCTTGACGGCCCCCGCGACGATGAACACCCAGATGTTTCCGTATGTGACGACGAGAGCGCGTGGTCAGTTTCAGCCTTCCAGGGAGGATCTCTGGTCTTCGAAAATCTTGATTCTAGCGATTTTACACCCCGCCATATGCCTGACGTTCCGCGACCTGAAATGGCCCGCGTGATGACCCTGCTGGCGCAGGGGAACCTGGATGCGCTGGAATCCATGAACTGGCAGCCCGGATATCACTAATAAGCTCGGACGAACCTAAACGGCCATCATTGGGCCCCGCCGGAATAGCTTCCGGCGGGGCCTCTCCATAGCCCAATGCGAAACCCGCAATAATACCAGCGATATTAATCCTTGCATCGCCCCATTATCCCGAGAGAAAATCGTCGAACCCCAGTCAATATTTCCATTTATGGAGCAATCAACTGCCAAGTACAATTGGCCCCATGGGCGAGCTAGGCTTATCAAATAGTTTGATATCGCCTGATCTTCTGGGCGGGGCCGCTTGGTCGTTTGACGTCACCAGTTGACGTCACCTGACGGGGAGCAAGATCCCATTTCCCGGTAGGTCGTCGCCGTCGCTGCGGTCAGCAGGCCCAGTGTCGGGGTTGCGGAGGGTCTGGCCGAGAAGGTCGATGGCGTTGCGTTGGATACGGAGTCTGACGTGGGTGTAGACGGTGGCGGTGACGCCGATGTGGGCGTGGCCGAGGAGTTCTTTGATGACGACGAGTTCGACGCCCTGGTCCAGGAGGAGGGTGGCGGTGGTGTGTCGGAGGTCATGGAAGCGGATTCGGCGGAGGCCGGCTTGATGCAACAGCGTGGCGAAGCGGCGGTTGAGGGTGCTGGGTTCGACCGGGAGTGCGCTGCTGGGCGCGGTGAAGATGTAACCGCGGGGGTTCCAACGAAGTCCGGCGGCATCGTGCTCAGCTTGCTGACGGACGCAGTGGTCACGGAGGGCTTCAACACAGGCGACGGGCATAGCAATGCGACGTTCGGAAGCTTTGGTCTTGGTCGGGAACAGCACCAGCCCGTTGTCACTCGTCCGTTGGAGTGAGCGTCGGATCACGGCGGTGCCAGCGTTGAGGTCGAGGTCCGCCCAGGTGAGGCCGAGGAGTTCGCCCCGCCGGAGGCCGGTGTGGAGGGCGAGGTGCACCACGGGGTGGAGCGGGTGGTCGCGGGTGGTGTCGATCAGGCGGCGGGCCTCTTCGACGGTCAGGGGCTCGAATCGTCGTGGCCGGGGTGTGCCGAGCCGGACGTTTCGGGCGACGTTGCGAGGGATCTCCTCTTCCTGGACGGCGTGTTCCAGGGCCGTTTTGAGCACGGTGTGGATGTAGGTGTGCGTGAGCGCGCTCAACACCTGCCGGCAGCAGTCACCCACGGCGCAGCATCGTTGTTTCGCCGCGGGCCGCTGGTGGTCGGTGCGGCGGGCGCAGCACTGGCAGCGGGTGCGTAGGCCGTCGAGCCAGGTGCGGATGTCCTTGGCGGTGAGCTTGGAGAGCTTCTTCGCACCGAGGCCGGGGATGATGTAGAGGCGGGCGACGGCGGCGTAGCGGGTGTGCGTGGTCTCGCGCACGCGGTGCACCGCAACGGTGTCGAGCCAGTAGGTGATCCAGTTGGCGACGGTGCCTTGGGCGTGGACGACGGGGACGCCGCGGTTGCTGGTGGCTTTGGCATCGGTGAGCTTGTCCATGGCCTGTTGGCGGGTCCTGCCGTAGACGTGGAGCCGCTGTCGGTTGCCGTTTGCGGCGAGGACGTAGGCCGCAGCCTCCCACCGGCCGTCCTTGCGTTGGAAGACGGTTCCTTCGCCGTTGGCACGGTTCTTCTTCTCGGCTGCCATCAGGCCGCCTCCTCCAGTCGGGAGGCCACGAACGAGCGGTACGAGCCGTACGGAATGCGGCGGGCCCGGCCGATGGTGATTGAACGCAGCCGGTTGGTGCGGATCAGGTCGTAGACCGCCGAGCGGCCGAGCCGCAGCCGGGCCATGACCTCGGGGACGGTCATCAGGTCGTCGTCGGACACCGCTCGCCTCCTGCGCGTTCGAGGGCCTGGTCGAGGGCGGCGCGCCAGCGGACCCGTTCGGCGACGGCGCGCAGGAGGCGGGTGGCGAAGGGCGCCATGTCGGGGTCGCCGGGCCGGACCGGTTCCCAGAGGTAGCGGTGGGGTTCGGTGCGGGCGGCGGTGTCGCCGAGGACGTCGAGGACCCAGGCCCGGCGTTCGGCGCGGTGGTCTGCGAGCGTCTTGCCGGCGGTGGTCTCAGGATCCCCCGAGAGCCGGGCCTCAAGATCCAGCTGAACGAGGGCAAAGGGTCCTCGGATCTGTTGGAAGCTGTCGTCCTCCAGGGAGCGACGGGGATACAGCTCCAGGCCTTCCACGCGCCCCAGGACGGTGCGTGGGCCAGGGCACGCGAGATCCTCGCGGCGGGTTCGCGACCTGGGGGGTGAGGTCCGGGAGCGGGCCGGGCGCACCGGTGTCGAACTCAGGTGTGATGTCCCGGTGCCGCAGGAGAGGGGTTCCCGGGGACTGCAGAGCATCCGCATGGCGAGGGAACCAACCCGGGGAACCAGGACGAGTGGGTCTGTTCGTACGTCGAGCGCGTCGTGGTGGTTCCCTTGTTCCAGCCCACTCCGTCCCTCCAGCTGTCGGCGACCGACTTCGGTTCCGGACGCCCCTCGGAGGACGGTCGGCCCATTCGGTTGCGCATGCCTGACTGACGTGCCGGCGGATGTTGTCGTGTCAGCCGGCCAGGGTGAGTTCATGCGCCTGATTCCCTCCGGGCTGCCGTCACTCGGACATGAGTGACGGCAGCCCGGACAGCGTCCCTGGGAACCGCACGTCGGCGGACGAGGGCCCTCACCTCTAGGGCGTTTCTTTCCGATCATCGGATCGTTGGTCTGGTCGTGCCGTTGACTGACGCGCAGTGGGCGCGGATAGAGCCGTTGTTGCCGGACCGGATGCCGAAGCGGGGAGGGCGGTGGCGTGATCACCGCGAGGTGATCGACGTGATCGCCTGGAAGTTCCAGACCGGCTCGCAGTGGGTGCACCTGCCCACCGAGTACGGCTCCTGGAAGGGCGTCTACACCCGGCTCCGGAACTGGGCGATCGACGGGACCTGGCAACGGGTCTTCACCGCCCTGCTCGCCCAGGCCGACGCGGAGGGCGACCTGGACTGGGTCGTCTCGGTCGATTCCACCATTGTGCGCGCGCACCAGAACGCGGCCGGGGCCCGTCAAAAGGGGCCCCGGCCGACGAACCCGCCCACCACGCCGTCGGACGTTCCCGCGGCGGGCTGACCACGAAGATCCACCTTGCAGCGGACGGCCGCTGCCGCCCGCTGTGTTTCCACCTCACGCCCGGCCAGGCAGGTGACGCGCCCGCGTTCGAGCACGTCATGGCCGCCCTGCGCGTGCCCAGGGCGATCGGTCGGCCACGCACCCGACCCGTCGTGGTCCTGGGGGACCGGGCCTACTCGTCAAGGGCCATCCGCGAGCACCTGCGCCGACGGAGCATCCGGGCGGTGATTCCGCAGCCCTCGGACCAGATCGCCAATCGCAAGCGCAGGGGCCGACTCGGAGGCCGCCCGCCGGCCTTCGACCGCGAGGCCTACAAGCAGCGCAACACCGTCGAGCGCTGCATCAACCGCCTGAAGAACTGGCGCGGCCTGGCCACCCGCTACGAGAAGACCGCCGTCGTCTTCCAGGCCGGACTCCACATCGCGGGCATCTTCATCTGGTCCGCCCGCTGATCCGAAAGAAAGGCCCTAGGCGAGGGCCCCGCCCGAGGGCCCGGACGTCAGCGCACGGACTGCGCCACGCGCTGCGTCGGGACGCCCTTCCGCGCACCCGTCGCCCCGGCGGCGGCCGCCGGCTCGGTTGCGGCCGGGGCCGCGCCCAGGGCGGTGCCGCGGGTCTCCTCGGCCCACAGCACGCACACCAGCAGACCGAGGGCCGTCGTCCCGGCCGCGATCAGCATCGTCGGCCCGGTGCCGAGCCCGGTCAGGGACAGCGGCAGCAGGTAGGTGCCGACGGCCGCGCCGATCCGGCTCACCGAGGTGGCGACGCCGACGGCGGTGGCCCGGATCTCGGTGGGGAACAGCTCGTTGGGGTAGGTCCAGTCGAGCACGTTCGGTCCGCCGCACAGGAAGGCGTAGGCGCACAGCGCGGTCAGCGCGACGGCGGCGGGGGCGCCGGGCCACACGCCGAGCAGAGCGAGCGGGACGGTCATCAGGGCGAACGACCAGATGATCACCGGCCGTCGGCCCCGGGTGTCGATCAGGCGCAGCGCCGGGTAGCAGCCGAGCAGGAAGACCAGGCTGATCAGGCCGGTACCCAGGGTGTCCATCACTGTGCCGCCCGGCATGCCGAAGGACGAGAGGATCTGCGGGCCGAAGGTGAGCATCGCGAAGAGCGGGCCGACCTGGCAGAGGAAGAACAGGCCGCAGAACAGGGTGCGGCGCCGGTAGGGCGGGGTCATCAGCAGGCGCAGCCCGCCGGGCCCGGCGGCCTGCTCGGGGTCGGGCATCAGCTCCCGGCCGTCGACCCGCACGCCGAGGTGCTTCTCGACCACGCGCACGGCGTCACCGACCCGCCCGTTGGCGGCCAGCCAGCGCGGGGACTCCGGCGAGCCGCGGCGGATCACCAGGAAGACGACGCACAGCACGGTGGAGCTGGCCAGCATCCAGCGCCAGCTGCCGGGGCCGGCCAGGCGCAGGAAGGCGTAGCCCGTCACGTAGGCGAGGACGGAGCCGGCGTACCAGGCGACGATCTGCTGACCGAGCAGCCGCCCGCGGTGCTTGGCCGGCAGCCACTCGGCGAGCAGCGAGGTCGCGATGGGGTAGTCGGCGGCCACGGCCATGCCGAGGACGAAGCGCAGCAGGGCGATCGCCCACACCGTGTCCACCCAGAAGGAGAGCACCGAGCAGGCGACCATGACGAGCAGGTCGGCGGTGTACATCACCTCCCGGCCGATGCGGTCGGTCAGCACGCCGAAGAGCGCGCCTCCGACGAACATGCCGACCAGCGCGGCGGCGCCGATCAGGCTGACCTCGGCGGTGGAGAGGCCGAGTTCGGGGCGCATCCCGATGAGGGCGACGCCGACGATGCTCAGGATGTAGCCGTCGAGCAGCGGCCCACCGGAGCAGGCCAGGGCCAGTCTGCGGTGGAAGGCGGTATACGGGGCGTTGTCGATGGTGCTGGACATGGGTCTTCGGGTCCTCCGGAGCGCACGATGTACTCCCGCACGGTGTGCGCCGGGTAGACGGCAGGGATCGGCACCGCCCGGCGGGTGGTGCCGTCGCCCGGTGTGAGCAGGCGACCGTCCACGGTTGCCCGCGCAGGGAGGGGGCGCCACCGGGCCGAAGGTCGGGCGAATTCGTGACCAAGGTCCCGAAGTGGACGGGCCCTCCGCCCGTGCCGCCGCGGCCCCCGTCCAGTCCTGCCGGGCCCGGGACCGCCTCGCCCCGCCGCACCGCCCCACAGGTGACCCTCGTCACTCGGGAGCACCTTCCGGGACCTTTGCGGGCCTTTCCGTCCGTCCGTGCGCGGGGGTGTGCACGCGCGCGACGGGGTCGAGCGGGCCGGCCCGGGTCCGGCGGGTCTGGCTCTCGCCAGGCCCCGGCGGGGGTGTTGTCACAGGGGACTGCCAGCATTCTGCCCATGCTCGCCACCTGTCCTGACCAGCGCCGTAACGACCCGTCGGACCTGCCCGGCCTGCGGGGTGAGTTCGAGGTGCACCTGACCGTGGGGCCGGGCGCCGCCCGGAGGGCCATCGCCGACCACCACGGTGGTGAGGACGACTGGCGCGTGCGCGGGCTCGCGGACGCCGCCGAGCGCTACGCCGCCCAGCGCGCCGCCGGCTGACCTCTGCCCGGTGGCGCCTTGACCATCCGTCACCTCTCGTGACCGGTGCCCGGCGCCGCGCCCTACAGGTGTCCCTTCCCCGGCTCTCGGTCCGGGGAAGGGACATCGATCCTTTTGGCGCCGTCCCCTCCGGGATGCCTGTTCTTGACACCCCGGGTCAGATTCGACGGGCGGCCTCGGCTATCTCCGCGATGGCGGCTTTCAGCATTCCGGTCGAAGTCTCAGCCGGCATGGTGGCGATGACTTCGACCTCGACCAGGTATTGGCCGAACCGGAGCCATGCGTACCAGCGGTTGTACTCGCCCCCGCCGAAGTGGGCGCAGAAGGTCCGCTGCTCCTCCGCTCCCGAGCCGCCGTCAGCATCGATGCGTTCGACCTCCCCGTACCGGGCGTAGCGCTTGTCCGGGGAGCCGTCCCGGAAGACGAGCCAGGCCCAGGTGGGAGAGTCGAACTCCATGACCGTCTGAATGAAGGTGCCGGCCAGGGGGTCTGCGCTGTCCTGCACGAACAGGCGCTCCACGCGCCTGTCCAGCCCGCGCATGTAGGGCGCGCCGGGGTCCTCGTCCGCCTTCCGCTCCCAGGTCGCCGCCATCGGCGGGGACTGAAGCAGCAGGCTCTCGCCGACGTCGCTCGCTCGCTCGCCATTGTGCGGCGAGGGGAATGTTCCAGATCGACAGTCCCAGCAGAACGATCAGGAGCGACCCGATGGCGGCGATCCGACCTCGACGAGATCTCATCAGTCCATTTCATTTGGATTCATGAGGAGAGTTCCATGCGCAGGGGGATGCCGACCTCCGACGCGCTCCTTGAAGTAGACACGGGCCGCGACGCCGTGGTTCCCCTCTTCGGTCGCCGGTCGCCGAGCGGGTCAGTTCAGGGCATGCGGCAGGGTGGTGCGGACCCAGCGTTCGGGTTCGGAGAGGTGGGGGGTGTGGCCGGCGTGGGGGTAGACGTGGCGTTCGGGTTTGGGGAGGGAGAGGTCGATCAGGTCGAGGATTTCGCCGTACATGGGGGCGCTGTCGTCGCTCTGGGTGAGGAGGACGCGTTCGGTGAAGCGGTTGAGGGCGGTGAGGTCGAGGTCGAGGGCGTCCGGGTCGCGGAGTTCGTCGAGGTAGGTCGGGGCGTTGCGGATGTAGGTGTGGCGGACGGGGGCGGGGAGTTGTTCCCAGGCACCCGGGCCGAAGGCGATGGTGTTGGCGTAGAGCTCGGCCGCGGCCGCTGATTCGGCCTGTTCGAGGAGTTCGCGGACCGCCGAGATGCGTTCGGAGAAGGCGACGCCGAGGGGGCGGAGCTCCGGGTCGGCGAGGAGGGTGCCGGTCGCGGGTGGTTCGTGGACGGTCACGCCGCGCAGCAGGTCCGGGCGGGCGGCGGCGAGGCGGAGGGCGATCAGGCCGCCGTAGGAGTCGCCGCAGACGTAGGCGGGTGCCAGGCCAAGTCCGATGATCAGGCCGGCGAGGTCAGCGGCGTCCTCGTAGACGGAACCCTGGGTGAGCAGGTCCTCGCTGCGGCTGTGCCCGCGCCGGTCGTAGGAGACGACGGTGGTCTCCTCCGCGAGCCCCGGCAGTACCCGCACCCAGCTGTCGGCGTCCGTCCAGGAGCCGTGCACCAGCACCACCCCCGGCCCGGCGCCCCGGGTCTCGTAGTACAGCGACACGCCGTTCACCCTGATCTCGGCCATCGAGAGCCTCCCGACCTCGGTCGTGCACCCTCCAGCCTGACACAGAAGGGGAGGGAGGGGGATCAGATCAGAGGTGGGAAGAGGCCGCGGTCCCAGTGACCGAGCCAGGAGGCGGTCACGGAGGGGAGCGGCAGGTCGGCGGTCGACTCGTCGTACGGGAGGACGGCGGTCGGTGCGAGCCACCCCTCGCCCGGGTCGATGCGGATCCGGAGGACGTGGACGGGACGGCGGAGAGTGACGTACATCCGCAGGTCGGCCGTGGTCGGGGTGTGGGCCTCGTAGTTGTGGTGGACGGTTCGGCAGATGGACTTGATGTCGGTGTCGGCGAGGAGGAGGTACCGGCTGCCCGGCCCGAGGTTCACGCAGAGCCTGCGGCGCGCGGTTTCGCGGTACGGGTACGGGAGCGCCTGGTGGTTGTCGACGTGCAGCCCCAGGTGGAGTCCGGTGGCTGGGTCGGTGTGGGTCGAGGCGAGGCCGGGTCGGTCGGCGGTCTCACCGAGGGTGACCGGGAAGGCGTCGCCGAGCATCTCGACCAGGGCGGTGGCGGTGGGGATGTCGAAGACGGTGTCCGGCAAGCGGAAGAGTTCGACGAGACCGCTGTCCCGGGTGAAGATGCTCGGCGCGAACCGCTCCGGGTGCCCGTCCGGGAGCGGTTCCCAGACCTCGTCCGGGACGGCGACGGTGGTCTCGTACCCCGGCTGGAGGGTGCGGCGGCGGACGCCCGCGATCTCGCAGCGCGCGTGCAGGCGGGCGGGGTCCTGAAAGGCGATGGCGGCGGGGTGCATGGGGTCGGATCCTTGGGAGTTCAACCGGCAAGCGGTGGTGGTGGGGAGGCGGCGGGGTCGAGCAACATCCGGACCCACACCCGTTTTCCGGCCCCCTTCCGGGTGACGACCCCGAAGTCGAAGGCGAGTTGGCGGACGAGGTCGATGCCCCGCCCGCATTCGCTGAAGCGACGCGGTGCGCGGGGGTGGAGCGGGAGGTCGTGCCGGGGGTCCCAGACTTCGAGCCGGCAGTCGCCGTCGAACTCCTGGAGATGGAGCCGGACTTCGCCGTGGCCGGAACAGGCGTGGACGACGGCGTTGGTGACCAGTTCCGAGGCGATGAGGACGAGGTCGTCGACCCGTTCGCCCGACCACCCCCAGGCGGTCAGTTGGTCACGGATCTGGCGCCTGGCAGTTCGCACCGAGGTGCTGTGATCGACAAGTTGAGCCTCCCAGGTGCGGAAAGCAGGCATACCCGGAGTGGACATGGAGGAGCCCCTTCAGGAGCGTGTCCGATCGGTCACGTTGAGTGTGGGGCATCCAAAATCGAAACTGCAACAGCATTGCTCGAAGAAATTAATTGATCTTGAAGCAGACTTGAGACCCGGGCCTCGATCTGGTGAGACTGGACATCCATACTCGAAGGGAGGGGCGCCACTTGAGCAAGCAACTGTCGGCGATCAGGCAGATCCGGCTCGGCGACGAACTGCGCGCCTGGCGGCTGGAGAACAACAGGACCCTCGTCGACATGACGGCCGGCCTGAAGGGGTGGAGCCCCGGTCGGCTGAGCAGAATCGAACGTGCCCAGCAGCCGCTCAGCCGCGCCGATCTCAGCAAGCTGCTCGACCACGCCGGAGTCACGGGCCAGGACCGCGAAGACCTGGAGAGTCTCCTCGGCGACAGCCCGCCCAAGCAGTGGTGGCGCGACCTGGACTACGCCGAGACGATCACACCGGCGTTCGCCGAGTACCTGGCGCTGGAAGCCGACGCGTCCCGCATACTGAACTACTTCCCGTCCGCGTTTCCGGGCCTCCTCCAGACCGAGGGGTACGCCCGCGAGATGATCGCAGCGGGCGTCGACGCACCCAATGACGAGCTTGTCGAAGCGGGAGCCGAGGTTCGCATCCTTCGCCAGCGCAGGCTGACCGAGGACCCGAGGCTTGACTTCAAGGCGTACTTCGGAGAGGTCGCACTCCTCGTCGCGGGCGACCAGAACGTTCTCGCCGAACAGATCCGGCATGCGATCAAGGTCGCCAACTACCCCAATGTGACACTGCACATGGTGCCACTGAGTGCGGGCCGACCAGGCATCCTGGCCTCGGGAATCACCCTCATGCACTTCCCTGACGACCAGTCCGACGGCTTCGTCTTCGTCGAAGCCATCGGCGGTATGCTCCCCCGGAGAACGGGACGCGACGTCAAGCGAGCCGAGAGGACCTTCGTGCGCGTCGAGCAGTTCGCGTTGTCGCCGGAAGACACCATCGCCGCCCTCGAACGCAAGTTGGAAGAGCTGACGTGAGCCACAAGCACGACCCCTACGACCACAATCCCGCCGATGCGAGCTGGTCCAAGTCTCCTTTTTCCGCCGAGGGCAACGGCGACTGCGTGATCGTCGCTCGCTTCCCCAACGGGGACGTCTGGGTCGGCGACGACAAGAACCCCGACCGCCCGCACCTCGCGTTCGACCGCGCCGAGTGGGCCGCCTTCGTCAAGGCGATCGAGACGCAGGCTCCCAACTTCACGGTCTGACGAAGCGACACACGACGGCGTGGGAAGTCGGATCCACCGACTTCCCACGCCGTTGTCTCATACCCGCGCCAGCCGCAGCCGCTCCGAAGGCCAGGGGGGCGACTCGGCAGGCCCGTTGAACCACACCCGGACGTCCTCGCCCTCGCGGACGGGGAGGGCTGGGAAGTCGTTCGGCGCGTGCTCGGTGCGGTGGACGGCGTGGGACGGCACCAGATGCCGGGCGGCGTAGGCGTCGAAAGCGGCCGCGTCC
Organism: Streptomyces sp. XY431; assembly: GCF_001279805.1. NCBI lineage: Bacteria > Bacillati > Actinomycetota > Actinomycetes > Kitasatosporales > Streptomycetaceae > Streptomyces > Streptomyces sp. XY431. Next base: position 7,896 of record NZ_LGDO01000031.1, on the reverse strand, counting down.
GGGGGGTGGCAGACGGTGGCGAGCACTTCCACATTCGTAGGAACAAAGCCCGGGCCGCGCAGCAGGAACACGTCGTCGCTGTCGAGCATGGTCGCGTTCGCCGCCTCGCGGTGCCGCCGCCACACTGGTCCGCCGTAGAACGCCTCCAGGGAGCGCCGGCGGCTCGCCATGTCGGGGAACGAGCGCAGCCAGACGAAGCGGTCCGGGTCGTCCAGGTCGCGGAACCTGCCGCCCACCGCGATCCCGGCCGCCTCCTGCCCGGTCACGAACTCGCGCTCGAACAGCTCGATCAGGGTGTCCCGCGCGCCCGGGTGCAGGGTGTAGCGGCGCAGTTCGACGATCTGCGACAAAACGAGCGGCGTGCTCACAGGCCGCCCACCGCCGGTCCGGTGCGGGTGAAGTCCATGACCCAGTTGAGCTCCCACGTCGTCCCCCCGTCCAGCGAGAACTCCTGTTCCCAGCGTGCCTCGTCCGGGCCGAGCCGGTGCCAGGTGAAGTGCACCCGGATCGGCCGCCCCTCGTAGGTGTCCTCGCCGTAGAAGTCGCCCCGGTCCCCGGCGAAGCCGCCGCTCACGGGCGGGTCCAGCCGGCCGGTCCGGCTGCTGGACCAATAGATCGACCACTGCCCGGCCTCCTGGTCGAACAGCCGCAGGGTCACGCCCCGGCGGCCGCCGAGGGTGGGGAAGGTGATCTCGTCGATGTTGCCGGCGCCCCCGAACAGCGGCCGGACCACCGACCGCCCCGGGAACTCCTCCCACACCTCGGAGCCGGGGGTCAGCGGTGCGGTGAGACGGCGGTTGGCCACGTCCCAGGAGCCGTGCAGGAAATCGAAATCGTTCATGCGCCGCAGGTTAGGGGCGTTCCACTGACATCCTCTGTCAGTGGAAACGTGCCGAGTCGCGGATACTCGACGCCATGCGCGCGAGCCGACTCGTCACCCTGCTGCTCCTGCTCCAGAACCGGGGCCGGATGACCGCCCGGCAGCTCGCCGAGGAGCTGGAGGTCTCCGTCCGCACCGTCTACCGGGACGTCGACGCCCTCGCCGCCGCCGGGATCCCGCTGTACGGGGACGCCGGGCACGCGGGCGGCTACCGGCTGCTCGACGGCTACCGGACCCGCCTCACCGGGCTCACCGGGGACGAGGCGCAGGCCGCCTTCCTCGCCGCGCTGCCCGAGGCCGCCGCCCAACTCGGGCTCGGGGAGGCCCTCGCGACCGCCCGGCTGAAGCTGGACGCGGCGCTCCCCGCGGCCCTTCGGGAGCACGCCGGGCGGATCCGGCAGCGCTTCCTGCTCGACGCGCCCGGCTGGTACGGCGACGCCGACCGCGCGCCGCACCCGCACCTCGGGGCCGTCGCCACCGCCGTGTGGGAGCGGCGGGCGGTGCTGCTGCGCTACCGGCGCTGGCGGGCGCCGGAGGAGATCGAGCGGCGGGTCGAACCGTACGGGCTGGTGCTGAAGGCCGGGCGCTGGTACCTGGTCGCGGGCGGGGCGTCCGGGCTGCGGACGTACCGCGTCGACCAGATCCTCGGCCTGCGCCTCCTGGAGGAGGAACCCGTCACCACGCCGCCCGCCGGGTTCGACCTCGCCGCCCACTGGCGCGCGTACGTGGCCGACTTCCGGGCCCGGCTGCACACCGGGGAGGCACTCGTCCGGGTGACGGCGGAGGGCGCGCGGCGTCTCGGCCTCACACGTTCGGGTGGTGATGAATGGACGGAGGCCCGGGTGCCGATCGAGTCGGTCGAGCACGCGCACGGGGAGTTTCTGCGCCTGGGCGCGGACGTCGAGGTACTGGCCCCCGCCGAGCTGCGGGAACGCATCGCCGCCACCGTCCGAAAGCTCGCTGCCCGCTACGACGCGTCGTAGCGGGCAGCGAGCAACGGACAGCACGACTCAGCCTTCGGTGATCTCCAGCGTGAGCGGTCCGCCCGGGACGGGCTGCCCGCCAGGGGTGCCGTAGCCGGTGCTCAGCCAGCTGGCATCGATGACCTCGAAACCGACCGTGTAGGTGCCTACCGCGATCCCATACGGGACGTAGGCCGCCTGGAGCATGGCCCGCCCGTCGGCACCGACAGTCGTCCCGCCGAAGGCCTGGCCGACAGCCGTGCCCGTGTTGTCGTACAGGTAGCTCCGGAAGCCGTTGACCGGCGCGACGGGGGCGACCACCTGCGCGTAGACCACGAGGGACCGGCCTGGCGCCTGGCTCCTCGGGATGCTGGTGACGTTCAGCGCTGCCGAAGTCACCGTCGGGGGCGTGGTGTTCGGAATGCCCCGGACCTGCACGCCGGTGCCGGGCGCGAAGTAGTCCGAGCCGTAGAGCGCCAGGTTTCCGGCGCCGTCCTTGATCGCGACGCCGGTGAGGGTACACCCGGCCGGCGAGCCGTTGCCGGACCGCCCGAGGGTGGCCGACACCGCCAGGCTCCCGTTGGGCCCGCCACCGGGGTAGGTCGACGACTGGCTGCACGATCCGGCCCAGCGCAACTCGATTGAGCGGACACCGTTCTGCGCGCCCGACACATACATCGACACCTTGAAGGCCACCGGGCCCGTCCAGCTGTTGAGTTCGCCCGGCGTCGCAGCGAACCCGTCGGCCCGGACGGTCTCGTTCGACGTGACCGTGATCGGCAAGGTGTTGAGGCCGGTGAAGGACTTGCTCTGGCCCGCGTTGTTGGTGAGCGTCGCCGCGGAGACGGTCCAGACGCCGGCCGGGGCGGTGGACGGGATCAGCACCAGAGCACTGCACGTGGGGTAGTTGACGTCGTGCTGGCAGGGGTAGTTCAGCTGCCCGTCGTACGTGGAGTTCTCGAAGGACGCGGAGAGCGTCGCCCCGCCGGGACCAGTCAACTGCAGCGTGCCCTTCCAGAAGCCCGACTGCTGCTCCTGGACGCCGACGCTGTAGCTCACATAGGCGTTGTTGCCCGCGTACACGTAGGGCGGACGCCCGTTGAGGTTCAGCGACAGGGACGGCTGACCGGGGGTCGCCGTCGAGACCTGCGAGGTGGCGGTGAGCACGTTGCCGAAGCCGCCGAGGGCGGATCCGGCCAGCACCTGGCGCTGCTGGGTCTGGATCTCGTGGATCGTCACCAGCGAGACCGTCCACTTGGCGGTGGCGGCGCCCGCGTAGCGCGGTACGGCGAAGCGGTACGAGTAGGTGGCGCTCGCCGCGTTGCCGGAGACGAAGTCGGCCCCGTAGCCGCTGCTTCCCTGGAGGAAGGAGACCACGCGGCTCTGGCCGACGTAGGTGTCCGGCGCGTCGCCCTGCTGACGGATGACGATCGTGCCGCCGTTCTGGCGGGCCTCCGGGTCGGAGGCGGTCACGGTCCAGGTGAGGGTGACCGCAGCCGTCCCGGTCGAGGCGTCGACGGTCGGCTGGGAGAAGCTCAGCGCGGACAGGCCCAGTTGGTCGCCCGCGCTGAAGTAGCCGAAGGAAGACGTCGGCGACGACGTCGGTGGAGCCGACGTGGTTGTAGAACGCCACCTTGCCGTCCGCACCGACCGGCACCGTGACCAGGTTCGGCACCGTCTGGCCCGCCGAGAAGTTCAGGTTCGAGGCCGAGGGAACGTTCCTTCCGCTCGGGTAGGCGGAGACGAAGCTCTCGGCCGTCGGCTCGGTGACCGTGACGTTCAGGACGACGGCGGTGACGCTCCGGGACGGGACCTCCGAGACGCCCGCGACCTGGAGTCCGATGCTGGCGTTGTCGCCCACCTGGGCCTTCACGCCGCCGGTGCCGGTGCCGTCACGGGTGTCCAGCAGCCGCTTCGGCGTCCCCAGCGTCCGGAACACGCCGCCGGTCCGGGGCTCGCGTCGGCGACGACGTCGGTGGAGCCGACGTGGTTGTAGAACGCCACCTTGCCGTCCGCACCGACCGGCACCGTGACCAGGTTCGGCACCGTCTGACCGGCCGAGAAGTTCAGGTTGGAGGCCGAGGGGACGCCGCTGCCGCTCGGATAGACCGTCAGGAAGCTCTCGGCGGCGGGCGCGGTGACCGTGACGTTGAGGACCACCGCGGTGACGTTCCGGGCGGGAACGCCAGCGACGCCCGCGACCTGCAGTCCGATGCTCGCGTTCTCGCCCACCTGGGCCTTCACGCCGCCGGTGCCGGTGCCGTCACGGGTGTCCAGCAGCCGGGTCGGGCCGTTGGCGACGAAGGTGGACGCGGCCTTGTCGAGGGTGAAGTAGCCGGCGAGGTCGGCGATCACGTCGGTGGTGCCGACGTGGTTGAAGAAGGCCACCCGGCCGTCGGAGCCGACCGGGACGGTGACCTGGTTGGGCACGGTCTGGCCGGGCGAGAAGTTCAGGTTGGAGGTGGTGGGGCGGACCCCGCCGGGCGCGTAGACCGCCAGGTAGCTGTCGCCGGTCGGGTTGGTGACGGTGACGTTGAGGACCACCGCGGTCGGCCTGACCGAGGGGTTCCCGGACACGTCGGAGACGTCGAGGATCAACGGGCTCTGGCCGACGGGCCGGACGTCGCCGCCGGTGCCGGTGCCGTCGCGGGTGTCCAGCAGGCGGGTCGGGCCGCTGGGGACGAAGGCACCGGCGAGGTCCTGCTGATTGGGCAGCGCACCGCCGGCCAGCTTGGCCGTGGTCTCTCCCGGTGAGGCCGGTGCGGCCGGGGCCGCTGCTGCGGTCGCCGGTGCCGTCGCGGGGCCGGCAGCTGCTGCCGCCGTCGCCAGGCCCGGGAACAGCGTCAGACCGGCCGCTACGGCGAGCACCGCCCAGCGGCCTGACCTCCCGCCGGGTCTGGAGCCCCGTCGTCGCGTGAACATGCTTCCCCCATCTCGTCGAACCCCCGTCCCGGACGGCAGGGATCTCGCACGCCTCAACGGGGACGAGACATTGAAGCAGAATGATCACTCGCTTCGCGCACAGGTATTCGAGTGACCTCGGACGCCCGTGGGCGGCCGGGGTCCGGGGAATCAGAAGTCGAAGACCGCCCCGGTGGTGCGGAGCAGGACGCAGTGGTTGCCGTAGGTGTGCCGGAAGGAGAGCGGGTGGCCCCGGTAGGTGCCGGAGGCGGTGACGGTGTAGGGGTCGTACAGATCGGTGCAGACACCCGGGTCGACGTCGAGCCGGTTGAGGTCCCCGTTCACGGAGTCGACCAGGCGGCAGGCGGTGACCGGGTCGGGGTGGGTGGTGGCGGTGCCGCCGTAGGGCGGGCATTCGAGGGTGACGGTGCGGGGCGTTCCGCTGGAGGGGGTCTCACCGTGGGCGACGGTGAGACGCAGGCTCGTCCCCGCCGCGAGCACGGTGCTGGGCGAGGTGGTGGCGGCGCTGCCGAGGGGGCCGGTGGCGCTCGCGAGGGCGGTGGTGAGCAGCGTGGTCGCGAGGAGGGCGAGGGCGCGGGTCGTCTTCACGCCCGGCGCAACGAGCCCCCGGTACCGGCGTCACGGCCGAGCGCCGTACCGGAGTGGGAAGTCAGTGGCGCCGACTTCCTGTGCGAAGAAGGCAACGAGACGCCCCCGCCGAACGCAACAGTGCCCCTGCCGATCGGCAGGGGCACCGGCGACGTCACAGGCCGACGACCTCGGAACGGCGGATCCGTGCCTACCCCGCGTCGCCGCCGGAGTCGTTGGAGCCGCTGCTGACCTGGCGGCGTTGCGCCTTCTGATAGCTCCGCACTGCACGACCCGCGCCGACGGTGGCCGCCGCCACGGCGCGCGTCCACCGGGGACCACCGCGGTCGGCCCACACCACGCAGACACAGCCCCCGACGACGAGCGCCAGTACGCCGATCAGCACCACACCGATCATGTCGCCCACCCTTGGTTCTTCGTTCTCGTACGGTTGGGAGGATATTCCCAGGTCCGGCAGCGGTTAGGCAGCCCGGCGCGCAGATCGGGCAGGACGGGCGCGGCGACGGCGGGACGGGAGCCGGCGCGCGGAGTGCCTGCGCGGGCCGGACCGGACAGGCCCGCTCCGCACCCGGACCGGTGGTGGGAAGGCCCATGGGGAAGAACAGCACTGCCCTTCCGGGCACCGGTCAGCCGTCGGACGCGACCGGCGAGGGCGCGACCGGCGAGGGCACAACCGGCGAGGGCACAGCCGCCCGGATCAGCTGGCGCAGCGCCCCGTAGTACACCTCGTGGTCGGTCACGACGGGCACGATCTCGGCGAGCCGGCCGCTCAGCACGGGATAGGTGTCCGGGTCGAGCGCGGCCAGCGCGGTGCGGGTCGCGGCCCGGGTGGCGGCGGGGTCGCGGTGGTCGACGAAGCTCGCGCTGCCGAGGGTGAGCAGGTACATCCGCCGGTACGCGGTGATCGCCTCCTCGGCGGTCATCCCGGCCGCCAGGCTGTCGGCGAGCTGCGGTTCCACCAGCCGGGCCAGCAGGTTCCGGCCCAGCCAGGGGCGGCTGCCGCGCAGGGCGACGAGCCCGGGGTGGGCGGTCAGCAGCCGGTACAGCGCGGTGAACCGGGTCTCGGTGGCGTCGGCCCAGGCGGTGCCGGGCGCGATCTGCGGGAGCCGTTCGGCGAGGTGGTCGGTGACCAGGTCGAGCAGGCCCGCCAGGTCGGTGCAGCGGCGCTGGAGCGAGGCCACGGAGATGTCCAGGTGGGCCGCGAGCGTCCGGAAGCTGAGGGCGGACGGGCCCTGGCCGTCGACGATGGACAGGGCGGCGACCGCGATGCGTTCGGGAGTGGCGCGGTCGAGGGAGGCGGATTGCCGGGGCATGCGGCACAGCGTACGGTACGCCGTACCGGAATGCGGATCCCTGGAGGCGGCACCATGCGACACCAGCTCGGCTACGACGACATCAAGGCGGCGGCGGAGCGGATCGCCGGACACGTCCGGCCGGTGGCCGTCGCGCCCACCGAGGGCCTCGGGGACGCCAAGGCCGCCGGGAACACCGGGCGCACCGGGCGCACCGGGCGCACCGGGCGCACCGGGCGCACCGGGCGCACCAAGGGTGCCGAGCTGTGGCTGGCGCTGGAGTACCTCCAGCACACCGGGTCGTTCAAGGCGCGCGGCGCGCAGAACTTCCTCCGCGCCCACCGGGAGGCCAGGACCCTGCCGGACGCGGGCGTCACCATCGCCTCCGGCGGCAACGCCGGGATGGCGTGCGCATGGGCGGCGCTCCGGCAGGGGGTGCGGGCGACCGTGTTCCTGCCGGCCAACGCGCCGCGGGTGAAGGTCGCCCGGCTGCGCTCGTACGGGGCGGACGTCCGGCTGGTCGGCACGGAGTACGCCGAGGCGTTGGCGGCCTGCGAGGACTTCGCCGCGACCAGCGGCGCGCTGGCGAGCCACGCCTACGACCATCCGCTGATCGCGGCGGGCGCGGGCACCCTGATGGAGGAGATCCACACGCGGGTGCCCGGCCTGGACACCGTGCTGGTCGCGGTCGGCGGCGGCGGGCTGTTCGCGGGTGTGGCCACGGCCGCCCGGCAGCACGGGATCCGCGCGGTGGCGGTCGAGCCGGAGCACTCCCGGGCGCTGCACGCCGCCCTCGCGGCGGGCCGGCCGGTGGACGTCACGGTCGACTCGGTCGCCGGCGACTCGCTCGGCGCCCGTCGGGCCACCGCCCTGGCCGTGGACGCCGCCCGGCCGGACGCGGACGGCCGGGGCGCGCGTTCGGTGCTCGTGCCGGACGAGGCCATCGTCCGGGCCCGCCGGGAGCTCTGGGAGGACCGCCGGATCCTGGTCGAGCACGGCGCCGCCACCGCGCTCGCCGCCCTGCTCACGGAGCCGAAGACCGACCGCGACAGCGACGACTACGGCTACCGCCCCGCCGACGGCGAGAAGGTCTGCGTCGTCCTGTGCGGCGCCAACACCGACCCGGCCACGCTCTCGGCCTCGCCCGAGCCGCGCTGAACCGGCCGGTCGGTGGGGCGGCCGACGCGCCGCCCCCCGACCGCCTACTCCCCCGCCCCCCGACCGCCTACTCCCCCGCCCCACCCACCAGCCG
>NZ_LGDO01000030.1:0-28037 GCF_001279805.1 Streptomyces sp. XY431 | reverse complement strand
AGAAGGGGGGGGGTTTTGTGTTTCCCCCGGGGGACCCCAAAAAATTCCCCAAAAATAACTTCTAACCCATTTTCCCCATAAAAATGGCCCCCGGGCGGTTTCCCCCCCCGCCGTTCGACCCCCGCCACCCGGCCCCCGCCGTCCGTCGGGCCGCTCCCCGCCGGCCGCCCATGGTGCAACCTCTCCAAGATCCGCTCATGATCGTTGTCCCCGGACACCGCCCACGTCCGTACCCCCGCCGCCGCAGACTGGCAGCACACGGCGTCCCCACCGGACGCCGCACCTCGTTCCCGCCACCCCCGGCCGACCCCCAGGACGTACCACCATGACCCCGCGCGTTCTCACTCCCCGCAACCGGGGCTTCCTCTTCCTCGACGCCCACCCGGCGGGCTGCCGACAGCTGGTGACCGACATGTGGGAAGCCTGCCCCGCCCCGGCCCGGGCGCCCGAGGGTGACGGGCCGGTCGCCCTGGTCATCGGCTCCTCGGCCGGCTACGGCCTGGCCGCCACCGTCGCCGGGCTCAAGCGGGCCGGTGTCCGCGGGATCGCGGTGTCCTTCGAGAAGGCCCCGACCGAGCGCCGCACCGCCACGGCGGGCTGGTACCGCACCGCCGCCACCGCCGAACTCGCCCGCGCGGCCGGACGGGACCTGGTGTTCCTGAACGGCGACGCCTTCTCCGACCCGATGAAGGACCAGGTCGCCGAGCTCCTCCAGCAGCGCTTCGGCGGCCGGCTGGACCACCTGGTCTACTCGGTGGCCGCACCCCGCCGCACCGACCCCGGGACCGGTACCACCTACGCCTCCGTGCTCAAGCCGATCGGCGGGGCGAGCCGCACCAGCACCCTGGTCTTCGACGACGAGGGCGCCGCGGAGGTCCGCGAGGTCGAGACCGCCCCGGCCGAGGGCGACGACATCGAGCAGACGGTGGCCGTGATGGGCGGCGCGGACTGGGCGCGCTGGATCGACCACCTGGCCGGCCGGGGCCTGCTCGCCGAGGGCTTCACCACCGCCGCGCTCTCGTACATCGGCTCCCCGCTGACCGAGGCGATCTACCGCAAGGGCACCATCGGCGCGGCCAAGGTGCACCTGGAGGCCACCGCCCGGACCCTGGACGAGCGCCTCGGCCGGGAGCTGGGCGGACGGGCCGTCACCTCCGTCAACGGCGCCGCCGTCACCCAGTCCTCCACCGCCGTCCCCGGCATCGCCCTCTACACCGGTCTGCTGCGCGGCGTCCTCGGCGAGGGCATGGTCCCGCCGGTCCACCAGCTCGCCGCCCTGTGGGACCAGCTCACCGGCGCCGCCCCGCTCGCCCTCGACGAGGAGGGCCGGGTGCGGCTGGACGGCTGGGAACTCGCCGACGCCGTCCAGGCCGCCGTGGCCGAACGCTGGCGGGCCGCCACCACGGACACCGTCACCGGGCTCGCCGACCTCGACTGGTTCCGCGCCGAGGTCCAGCGCCTCTACGGCTTCGCCGTGCCGGGCGTCGACTACGCCGCTCCGGTCGCCACCGACGTCCCCTGGCCCACCCCCACCGCCTGACCGTCCGCACCGGCCCCCGCCCTGTCCGCGGCATCGGCCTCGACCTCGGCCCCGGCCCCGGCCCCGGCCCCGGCGCGGTGCTCGCTCGGGGTGATGCCGTACCGCTCGCGGAAGGCACGGCTGAACGCGGCGTGGCTGGAGAAGCCCCAGCGGGCGGCGACGGCCTGGACGGCGCGCGGGACGGACCGGTCGCCGAGGTCCCCGAGGTCGCCGAGGTCCCGGCGGGCGAGGTCGGCATGGGACCGCTCCAGCCGGCGGCGGCGAACGGTGGCCGCGACGCTCTCCGGCCGGTCCTCGAAGAGCGCGTAGAGGGCGCGCAGGGACAGGTGGTGACGCTCGGCTATCAGCCGGGGTGTGAGGTCCGGGTCGCCGAGGTTGTGCTCGATGAACGCGAGGACGCGTTCCAGCGTCAGCCTGGCGCGGGCGTCGACCGGCGCCTCGTCCAGGGCTCCCAACTGGTGGGCCAGGCAGGCGCCGACCAGATCGAGCACCACCGGTCCGAGACCGGCCAGCTCGCCCTCCGCGCAGTGCGGCGCCTGGCGGACAAGGGTGTTCAGGAAGTCGGAGAGGATCGCCCCGCTGCCCCGCCGGGCGGGGATGCGCCGGGCGAGCAGCCGGTCCACCCGGTCGGGGCGCAGCGGCACCGCGGCCCGGGGGACCTGGAGCACCAGGGCCCGGACCGGTCCGTCGGCGCCGACGCACTCGGTCGCCATCGGACGCGAGGTGTCGGCCAGCACCATGTCCCCGGCGATCAGCTCGTCCCGGCCCAGGTGGGAGAGCCGGAAGGAGCCTCCCGACACCAGGGTCAGCTGGTAGTCCTCGGGATCGCCCTGCCGGACGTGTGCCGCCGAGCGCCGCGCCACGATCGGCGAGTAGGCGAACGACGCCATGCGGACCGGCCCCAGCTCCATGCCGGCGATGTCGGCGTGGAAGTCGGCGGCGTGCTCCGTGGTCATGGACAGCGGCATCACTTCGCCGGAGACGGCCTCGCGGAACCACTCGAACCGGTCCGCCGCCGGTACGACGGCCGCCGACACACTCGACCACCCCATGAGACCCCCGCCCCTGCGCCGCGTCGGGTCGGGGCCGCCGATCGCCCGGCCCCGATCTCGGGCGACGAGGTCCGCCGCCGTCCATCCATGATCCACTACGCCCGCCCCGGGGTGACGGGACGGGCGGCGGTGGGAGGCGGCAGCGGGCGGTCGGAGGCGACGACGGACGGCGGGAGGCGCCGGGAGGCCGGGTGCGGGCCGCCGCCGGGGGGCGGCGGGCCGCACCCGCGTGCCCTACAGACCCCGCGTCAGGTGGGTGGTGAGCAGCCGGGTGAAGCGGGCCGGGTCGGGCAGGTCTCCGCCCTCGGCGAGCAGCGCGCCGCCGTACACCAGCTCGGCGATCTCGGTCAGCGCCGGGTTCCCCGGGTCGGCCGCGTGCGAGGTGCGCAGGGCGGTGATCAGCGGATGGCCGGGGTTGAGCTCCAGGGTGCGCCGGACCGGGGGCATCTCCTGCCCGGTCGCCCGGAACATCTTCTCCAGGGTCGGGGAGATGTCGTCGGCGTCACCGACGATGCAGGCCGCAGAGGTGGTCAGCCGCGAGGACAGCCGGACCTGCTTCACCTGCTCGGACAGCGCCGAGGTCAGCCAGGGCAGCAGCTCGGCGAAGTCCTGCTCGCGCCGGGTCCGCTCGGCCTCGGCCTCCTGGTCCTCGCCGGCCGCCTCGTCCAGGTCGACCTGGCCCTTGGCGATGGACTGGAAGCGGTGGCCGTCGAAGGCGGGGATCCGGTCGGCCCAGATCTCGTCGATCGGGTCGCTGAGGACCAGCACCTCGTAGCCCTTGGCGGTGAACGCCTCCATGTGCGGGGAGTTCTCCACCGTGGCCCGGGTCTCGCCGGTCAGGTAGTAGATCGCGTCCTGGCCCTCCTTCATCCGCTCCACGTACTCGCGCAGGGTGGTGGGCCGCTCGGTGTCGTGGGTGGAGGGGAGCGACAGCAGCTCCAGCAGGGCCTGGGAGTTGTCGGGGTCCTCGACGAGGCCCTCCTTCAGCGCCCGGCCGAACTGGTCCCACAGCTTGGCATAGCGCTCGGCGTCGTTGGCCTGCACGCTCTTGAGCGCGCCGAGGACCTTCTTGACCAGGCGCCGCCGCACGGCCTGGATCTGGCGGTCGTGCTGCAGGATCTCCCGCGAGATGTTCAGCGACAGGTCGTGGGCGTCCACCACGCCCTTGACGAAGCGCAGGTAGTTCGGCATCAGCGCTTCGCAGTCGTCCATGATGAACACCCGCTTGACGTACAGCTGCACGCCGCGCTTGGTCTCGCGCGAGAACAGGTCGAACGGCGCCTGCGCGGGGACGAAGAGCAGCGCCTCGTACTCGAAGGTGCCCTCGGCGCGCATGTGGATGGTCTCGGCGGGGGCGAGCCAGTCGTGGCTGATCTGCTGGTAGAACTCGGTGTACTCGGCCTCGGTCACCTCACTGCGCGGCCGGGCCCAGAGCGCCTTCATCGAGTTGAGCGTCTCGACGGCGGGCTCGACGGCGGGCTCGGCGGCGGCGTCCTCGTCGGTCCCGGTGCTCCCGGTGCTCCCGGTGCTCGCGGTGCCCTCGGCAGCCATCCGGATCGGCCAGCGGATGAAGTCCGAGTACTGCTTGACGATCTGGCGGATCTTCCACCCGGCCAGGTAGTCGGCCAGGCCGTCCTCGCCGTCCACCGGCTTGAGGTGCAGCGTGACCGAGGTGCCCACCGGCAGGCCGTCGACGGCCTGGAGCTCGTAGGTGCCCTCGCCGTCGGACTCCCACTGGGTACCGGCGTCGGTACCGGCCCGCCGGGTGCGCAGGGTGACCTTGTCGGCGACCATGAACGCCGAGTAGAAGCCGACGCCGAACTGTCCGATCAGGCTCTGCGCGGCGGCGGCGTCCTGGGACTCCTTGATCTTCTCCAGCAGCCCGGCGGTCCCGGACTTGGCGATGGTGCCGATCAGGTCGACCAGGTCGTCCCGGCTCATGCCGATCCCGTTGTCACGGACGGTCAGCGTGCGGGCGTCGCGGTCGACCTCCAGGGCGATGTGCAGGTCCGAGGTGTCGGCCCCGACGGTGGAGCCGGCCAGCGACTCCAGTCGCAGCTTGTCCAACGCGTCGGAGGCGTTGGAGATCAGCTCGCGCAGGAAGATGTCCTTGTTCGAGTAGATCGAGTGGATCACCAGCCGGAGCAACTGCCGGGTCTCGGCCTGGAATTCCAGCGTCTCGACACTACTGGCCACTCTGGGGCCCCTTTCAGCACAACAGCATGACGGTGATGACGGTGATGACGGTGATGACGGACGGACACGGTACGGCTCCGCACGGAGACGTACCGGCCACCGGAATCGTAGGCCCTCCTCCCGGCGTGCCGGAGCGGAGCGGGGGCGGCGACCGACCGTACCGTCGGCGCATGTCCTTCGGCCTGCTCGCGGCCCTGGCCGCCGCCCTGCTCACCGGTTCCGCCACCGTGCTCCAGGCGGTCGGGGCCCGTCGCGCCTCGGCCGGGCTGCCGCCCGGCGGGGCGGCGGCGCTCGCCGGGGCGTTCCGGCAGTGGCCGTTCCTGGTGGGCGTCGGGATGGACATGCTCGGCTTCGGCGCCGAACTCCTCGCCCTGGACCGGCTCCCGCTGTACGAGGTCGAGGCGGTGCTGGCCTCCGCCCTCGCCGTGACCGCCGTCGGCGCCGCCCGGGTGCTGAACGTGCGGCTGCGGCGCAGCGAGTGGGCCGGGGTGGTGGCGGTCTGCGCGGGGCTGTGCGTGCTCGCGGTGAGCGCCGGGCGGGACGGCCCCGGCCGGGGCGGCACGGCGCTTCGGCTCGGCGTGCTGCTCGCCTCGCTGCTGCTGATCGGCGCGGGCTGGGCCGTGGTCCGCTTCACCGACCACCGCCGGGCGCCGCTGCTGGGTCTGGTGGCCGGTCTCCAGTTCGGCGTGGTCGGCGTCGCCGTCCGGGTCCTGCCCGACCCCCGGCTGCCGGACCTGCTCACCGAACCCTCCGCCTACGCGATCGCCCTGGCCGGCCTCGGCGGTTTCGCCGCCCTCACCTGGGCCATGCAGACCGGGTCGGTCACGGCCGCGACCGCCGCCATGGTCCTCGGCGAGACCCTGGGCCCGGCCGTCATCGGCGTCCTCCTCCTCGGCGACCACACCCGGCACGACCTCGCCCCGCTGGCCGTCACCGGCTTCCTCGCCGCCGTCCTCGGCGCCCTCACCCTGGCCCGCTTCGGCGACGCCGAACAGCCGGCCGCGCCGGGAGCGGCGGCCTGAGCACGACGGAGGAGCGGGACGGCGCCGGAGCGGGGCCGGGTGGCCCCGCCCCGACGTCATCGGCCCCGGAGCGGGGCGCGGACGGTGCTCAGGTCAGTGCCGGGCGGCCTTGCGGCGGCGGACGACCAGGAAGGTGCCCGCACCGAGCAGCCCGAGGGCGGCCGTCAGGGTCAGGCCGATGTTCGCACCGGTCGAGGCCAGGCTGTCCGAGCCGGCCGCAACGGAGGCGGAGGGCGAGGACGAACCCGTGGCGGCCGCGGCCGCCGTCGAACCGCCCGGGACGGTCGGGACGGCCGACGGGGAGGCCGACGCGCTGCCGCTCGTGGCGGGCTTGCTGGAGGCCGGCGCCGACGCCGACGAGGTGGCGCCCGGCGACACCGTGGTGCTCGGCGAGGCGGTGCCCGCCGGGGCGGTGGAGCCCGACGGCGCCGGCGTCGACGGCTTCGGCGTGACCGGCGGGGTGACGGGCGGCGTGACGGGCGGCGTGACGGGCGGCGTGACCGGCGCGGTGACCGGCGGCGTGGACGGCGGGGTGGACGGCTTGGTGTCCGTCGCCGGGCAGGTGTGCGACAGGTTGAACCACTTCACCTCGCCGCCCCGGACCTCTGCGCTGGCCGAGGTCAGCTTGGCACCAGGCGCGGAGGCGACGTAGGCGTGCTTGGTGGTGGGCGGACCGAAGGCGGTGACCACCTGCGGGGTGCCGTTGTCGAAGGCGACCGTGAGCTTGACGAAGTCCGTCGAGTTGCCCGGGAGGACGAAGTGCCAGCCGTCCTGGCCGGGGCCGATCGAGCCGCACTTGGCCTCGTGCTCGCCGAAGCCGGCCGCGGTGACGGGGAGGCCCTGGTGGACCGGGACGGTGTAGATATCGACGCTGGCGAACGCCGAGGGCGCCGCGGAGAGGGTCAGGAGACCGGCGGCCGCGGCCGTGACTATGGCGCGGGTGGTACGGGTGGTGCGGGTGGCGTGCATGATCACCGTTCGTCATGGGTGGTGGGAGCGACGGGACCGTCCGGACCGGCCGGTGGGCCCCCTCGTGTCCATCAGCGCCGCCCGCGCCTCCGGTGTCACACCCCGGACAGAAATGGTCGGATTCGCGACCGAACAGGGCGCCGCACGTCCGCACGAGGGGCAGGCCGTCACCGCGTCCACCGCCCCGGCCCCGAGCCCGCCCGCCCGACAGGCGGCCACCGTCTCCCGACGGTCCGTCGCCGCCTCTGCCCACGGAAAGGCACGCCGGTCCGCCAAGGTTTTTCGCCCGGGTTATCCGGGTTCTCCTGCTTCTCCTGCTTCTCCGGGTTCTTCGGGTTCTTCGGGTTTGCGGAACTCTCGGATTCCCGGTCAAAAATTCCCGGAATCCTTCGCAACCGATGCGACGGATCGGCCGTCCATAGGAATGCAGGCCGACGGAATAGCCTGCAACACACCATTCCTTGGGGGGAATCCACTCATGCGTGCCCGCTCCGCCATGGCCGTTGCCGCACTCACGGCCCTGGTCCTGACCCTGCCCGCCACCACCGCCTCGGCCGTCCCGGCCGCGGCCCCGACCCCCGGCACCCCGGCCGCCACCTCCGTCGGCACCGACGGGGCCACCGCCCCGGCCGCCTTCGTCCCGCTCGGCATCACCCGGGCGCTCGACACCCGGGACTACCGGGAGAACCCGGCCGGGGCGGCCCGCAAGCTGCAGCCCGGGGAGAGCTTCGACGTCCCACTCTCCAACTGGAAGAACCACCCCCCGCGCGAGCTGCCCGTCGTCCCGGCGGACGCCACCGCCGTGGTGGTCAACGTGACCGCCACCAACACCACCGAGGACGGCTACCTCACCGTCCGCCGCGACGGCGACCGGCCGGGGGCGCCGGCCACGTCCACGCTGAACTTCACGGCCGGCGAGACCGTCTCCAACATGGTCACGGTCGCGGTCACGCCGCGCGGGGCCGACACCAGCCCGCAGATCAACGTCTACAACAACGCGGGCACCACCGACGTCGTGGTCGACATCCTCGGCTACTACGCGCCCAGCACCCCGCAGCGGCCGGGCCAGAAGTACGACCCGGTCCGTCCGACCCGCCTCACCGACACCCGGGTCGAGGGCGGGCGCCTCGGCCGGGGCAGTGTCGTGACCGCCGACGTCGCCCGGCGGGACCTCGGCACGGCCGACGCCAGGGCGGTGGTCCTGAACGTCACCGCCGCCGACCCGTCGACCGAGGGCTTCGTCGTCGCCCACCCGTCCAGCAGCCCGCTGCCCACCGAAGGTTCCCACCTCAACTACGGACCGGGGCGGACCGTCGCCAACCAGGTGGTGGTCCCGGTCGGCCCGGACGGAACGATCGAGTTCTTCAACACCGGCTCCACCGACCTCGTGGTCGACATCGTCGGCTACTACGGCCCCTCGGGCCACAACCTCTACAGCGCGGTGACCGAGCAGGCACGCCTGCTGGACACCCGCCCCGGAGCGGGAGCCCTGGCCTTCAGCACGCTGGAGTTCCCGGTGGCCGGTCGCGCCGGGGTTCCGGACAACGCCACTGCCGTCACGCTGAACATGACGGTCACCGAGCCGCAGGCCGACGGCCACCTGGCGGTCTTCGCCGCCGACGAGGCCGCCGCCCGCCCCGGCACGTCGAACCTCGACTTCCAGGCCGGCCAGACGGTCGCCAACGGCGTCGCCGCCCAGCTGGGCGGCAACCCCGGCTCCGTGGACGTCTACCACCACGCCGCCGGATTCACCCAGGTGATCGCCGACCTGACCGGCTGGTTCGTCGAGGGCTGACCGGCACTCAGGGACGCCCTCCCCGCGCGGCGGCGCGGGGAGGGCGACAGGGCAGCCCGCTCCACCGACCACCGCCGCGCCCCGCCGCGGCGACGCCCGGCGGACCTTCATCACCCGTACTGCGGGGGGCACAACGGTCCGCAGAGAAAACCGAGCACGCCCGCCGGTATTCGGCCTTCCCTGAATCGCTGACGAACGTTCTCGAAATAATTCGTTGCCAAAGGGATGGTTCGGCCGTCCACAGAAATGCCGGCTGCCGGAACGGCCTGCAGTACACCATTCCTCGGGGGTACGGAATCGCCCGGATCCTCGACACCCGCACCACGGAGGGCTACGTGGTCGCCCACCCCTCCGGCGAAACGCTGCCGCGCCAGGGCTCCCATGTCAGCTACGGGCCCGGGCGGACCGTCGCCGACCAGGTCGTGGTCCCGGTCGGCGCGGACGGCCGTCCCGGGACGTCGAGCCTCGACTTCAAGGCCGGCCAGACGGTGGCCAACGCCGTCGCCGCCCAGCTGGGCGGCAACCCCGGCTCCGTGGACGTCTACCACCACGCCGCCGGGTCCACCCAGGTGATCGCCGACCTGACCGGCTGGTTCGTCGAGGGCTGACCGGCACTCAGGGACGCCCTCCCCGCGCGGCGGCGCGGGGAGGGTTCCCGGCCTGCCCCCACCCTGCCCTTTCGGGCCGCCCCGTGCCCCGGGCTGAACCCGCGAAGATCCCCGGAGCGTTTCTTCAGTGTCCATGCAGGCCACCCGAAGGAGCACCCACCGCCATGGGAAAGCGTCGCAAGCCCAGCCCCCCGAGCCGGGCCCGCCTGGCGGTCCTCACCACGGCCGTGGCCGGCGGGGCGGTGCTCGCCTCCGGCACGGCCCACGCCGAGCCCGCTCCCACCCTCGCCTCCGTCAAGGAGCAGGTGGACCGGCTGAACGAGGAGGCCGAGCAGGCGATCGAGCGCTTCAACGGCTTCCAGGAGAAGCAGCAGAAGCTCCAGGGCGAGGCCAACCGGATCCAGGAGAAGGTCGCCCGCGGCCAGGACGCCATGAACGAACTGCGCACCCAGCTCGGTGTGGTGGGCGCCGAGCAGTACCGCAACAACGGGATCGACCCGGGCATCCAGCTCATGCTCGACTCCGACCCGGCCAGCTACCTGGGCCGCGCCTCGGTGCAGGACCAGGTCGCCGGCTCCTGGACGAACCTGCTCAAGCGGGCCCAGGACGAACAGCGCAAGCTCGACCAGGAGCGCGCCGAGGCCGCCGCCACCCTCGCCGACCTCGACGCCGTCGGCGCCTCGCTCAACGCCCAGAAGAACCAGGTCCAGAGCAAGCTCGCCCAGTCCGAAGCGCTGCTCAACAAGCTCAGCGCCGAGGAGCGCGCCAAGATCAACGCCCAGGAGGCCGCCGACAAGGCCAAGGCCGCCGCCCAGCAGGCCGCTGCCGCCGAGCGCGCCAAGGCCGCCGAGAAGGAGGCCGCCGACAAGGCCAAGGCCACCGCCAAGGAGACCACCGGCAAGGGCGCCGCCGCCGCCCCGCAGACCGCCGCCCCGCAGGCCCCCGCCGCGAACACCCCGGCACCGGCCGCCAACACCTCGGCGCCTGCCGCCAACACCCCGGCGCCGCCGGCCGCCGGTGGACGCGCCGCCGCCATCGTGCAGTTCGCCTACGCCCAGCTCGGCAAGCCCTACGGCTGGAGCAAGACCGGCCCCAGCAGCTTCGACTGCTCCGGCCTCACCGGCGCCGCCTACCGCGCGGCCAACGTCAGCCTCCCCCGTACGTCCCAGGAGCAGTGGAAGGTCGGCACCAGGATCGCCCGCGGCGACCTCCAGCCCGGCGACCTGGTCTTCTTCTACCCCGACCTGCACCACGTGGGCGTCTACATCGGCGACGGCAAGATGATCCACGCTCCCCGGACCGGCAAGAACATCGAGGTCCTCGCGATCGGCGTCATGCCCTACATGGGCGGCGTCCGGCCGTAGCGACGCTCCGGGAGGCCGCCACGGCGCCGTGGCGGCCTCCCGGCCTTTCCCGGCCTCTCCCAGCCTCTCGCGGCCTCCACCGGCACGACGCCATGCCGGACCTGCCGGAACGCCTCGCGGACACCGTCCTGGACGGCCTGCGGGGCGGGCCCGAGCACCGGGCCCGGACGCGCGCGGGGGTCAGACGGTGACGCGGACGGTGGAGACGGCGAGGTCCGCCTCGCCGAGGTCGACGCCTCCGGTGCCGCCTGAACCGGTGGAGCCGGTGGAGCCCGAGCCGGTGGCGGACCAGTGGCCGCCGCTGCGCCGCCCGGTGAAGCGGATCTCGTACGTCCCGGGGTCCAGCTCGGTCCAGGTCAGGGTGGAGCGGGAGACGGCGCCGGCGGTGGCCGCGAACTGCCGGTCCTCGCCGCTCCGGTGCTCCAGACGCTCACCGCCGTCCGGCGCCGCAGTGACCTCGTAGAGGGCGGCGCGGCCGGCGATCGCGGCGGTGTCGGCCTGGTAGCAGAAGCCCCAGTAGTACTCGGCCCGGACGAGCGCCTCGGCCAGGATGCCCCTGGTGGCCCGGCCGTTGTCGTCGAACTCCGCCGCACCGGCCTCGATGTGGGAGCGGGCCCGCGACCAGCGGCCGCCGCCGTAGCCCTCCACCGTGGCGCCGACGACCCAGACGTCCGTGCCGGTCACCGACGGCGCGGCGGGCGGGGCCGGGCGCGGGGGCGGCACGAAGTCGTCCACACCCCGGTGCACCATCAGCAGCGCGCTCCGCCGGTCCCCCTCGGGCCCGTCGGTGAGGGCGAGCAGCCCCGGGGTGTGCCGGGAGTCGTGCCCCTCGACCGCGACCGGCGGCGTCCAGGCCGCGCCGTCGAACACGGTGTGGAACAGCTGCGGTCCGCCCCGGCCGGGGAGGACGACGTGCAGGGCGCCGTCGGACGAGGCCAGCGCGACGTTCGCGGAGACCTCGTCCGCAACCTCGACGGGTGCCGTCCAGGCCGTGCCGTCGAACACCACGTGCACAAGGCGGCCGGTACCGTCCCCGGCAAGGACGTGGATGCCGTCCGCGTGCACGGCGGCGGCCAGGAACGACGCTCCCGCCAGCGCATCAACGGGCCCGTCCACCCGCCGCCACTGCCCCGACGCGTCGTCACGGACGCAGTGGACAGCGCCGCCGAGGTCCGGGACGAAGGCGTGCAGCACGCCCCGGTAGGAGACCAGGGCCGCCCCCGCCGCACCCGGGACGGGAAGCGCACGGCCCTCCCGCCATGCCCGGGCCGTGTCCGCTCCGGCCCCCTGCGGCCGGCCGTACGTGAGCTCCACGAGCTGCGCCGGTGAGTCCGGCTCCTCGGCGTCCCGCACCGTCAGCAGGACGTGGACGGCGCCGTTGTGCACGGCCGCGGCCGGTGTACCAGTGCTCACCGCGTTCTCGTACCGGACCCGGGTCCCGCCCTCGTAGTGGACCGGGGTGTCGACGACGGCGTCCGGGGCCCAGGTCACCGCCTCCGCCACCGCCGCCTCGGCGGCCGCGATCCCGGCCTCCGGCTCGACCTGCCCGGTCGCCCGCTCCTTCAACGCGTCCAGCTCCGCCGCCCGCCGCCCGGCCTCGGCCGGGACGAGCCCGGTCCACCGGACATCGAGGACGTCGTGCTCGCCCTTCCCGTACGGTTCGCCGAGGTGCAGGCACAGCAGTTCGTCGTCGAGCGCCACCAGCACCGGTTCGGCCGCGCTCCGGTGACCGGGGAACCGCGAGTCCGGCCCCCAACCACCCTCCCGGCGGTACACCGACCGCCACAGGTTCCGGTCGTCCACCGTCTGATCGGCCATCAGCCGTGCTCCCCGCTCGTTCCACCGCCCGCCCCCGGACGGGCGGGCCTCCCTGCTCCGGAACGTAGCCCGCCGCCCACCCCCGCGCGGGCAGTGGCCCGAACCGGCCACACCACGACCGGGGAACGGCTCGAAGGGCACGGCCTCCGACCGGCGCCCGTGACCTACCGCACCACCCGGTAGCGGAGGTGGAGGACCCGGGAGGTGAGGGTGCGGGCCTCCAGGAGTTCGAGGTCCTCCCGGCGCTCGTGCCGCGGGAAGTACGGGATGCCGCCGCCGAGCAGCACCGGGTGGACCCGGGGGCGGTACTCGTCGATCAGGCCCGCCGCGGCCACCGCGGCGGCGAGGGTCGCACCGCCGATGGCGATCTCCCCCTCCCCCGGCTCGGCCCGCAGCCGGGCGATCTCCTCCGCGACGGTGCCGGTGGCCAGCCGGGCGTTGCCCTGCACCTCCGACAGCGTGGTGGAGAACACCACCTTAGGGAGCGGGTTCCAGAGCGCCGTCCACTCCCGCTCGACCTCGTCGAGCGACTGGTCCTGCTCGGCGGTCTCCCAGTACAGCATCGTCTCGTACAGCCGGCGCCCCATCAGATGGACGTCCACCCCGCGGAGCTCGTCGAGCGCGAGCCGGAACACCTCCTCGTCCGGATCCGTCCAGTCGAAACCGCCGTCGGGCCCGACGATGTAACCGTCGAGCGAGATGCCCATCGAGTACGTCACCTTGCGCATACCGGCTCTCCTCCTCGTCACCGGGCTCCGACAGTAGGGCCCCGGGACGCGGCGAGGGCCGTCATGCCCGAAGGGATCCCCCGGACGGAGTCACTCCGCCGGTGCTGCCGGCCGTGACCTGCGTCGGACGCTTCGCGTCCCGGCCGGTCGGTCCCGGCCGGGACGCGGTGTCGAACTGCAGGACGCCGCGGCTCAGCGACGGCTCACCATCGGCTCAGCGACGGCTCACCATCGGCTCTGCGACGGCTCAGCGACGGCTCAGCCGATGGTGATCCTGAAGATCTTGTCCGAGCCGTCCGGCTGGTTGCCGTTGTTGTCCGCGTTGGTGGTGGTCAGCCAGAGCTGGTCGGCGCCGGGGACCTTGCTGACGGTGCGCAGCCGGCCGTAGGTGCCGACGTAGTAGGAGGTCGCGGTGCCGACCGACTCGGTGTCGCCGTTGATCGGGATCCGGTACATCCGGGTGCCGCGCAGCGCCGCCAGGTAGACCACGTTGCGGACGATGGCGATTCCGCTCGGGGAGGCGAGGTTGACCGGCCAGCTGGCCTTGGGGTCGGTCAGGCCGGACTTGCCGCAGGTGCCCTCGCAGGTCGGCCAGCCGTAGTTGCCGCCCGGCTTGATCAGGTTGAGCTCGTCGTACTTGGAGTCGCCGAACTCGGCCTCCCAGAGCCGGCCGTTGCGGTCGAAGGCGAGGCCCTGCGGATTGCGGTGGCCGAGGCTGTAGACGTAGTTGTTGAACGGGTTGCCGGGGGCGGGCTTGCCCGCGGTGGTCATCCGCAGGATCTTCCCGTTGAGGGAGTTCTTGTCCTGCGCGAGGTCGGGCGTCTGGCCGTCGCCGGTGGTGGCGTAGAGGTAGCCGTCCGGGCCGAAGGCCAGCCGGCCGCCGTTGTGGTAGCGGTTCTTCTTGATGCCCTGGAGCAGGACCGTGTAGCCGGAGAGGGTGCTGCCGTTGTACGTCATGCGGACGATCCGGTTGCCCTCGGCGGCGGTGTGCATGAAGTACACGTAGTGGTTGGTGGACCAGTTGGGGTCGACGGCCACGCCGAGCAGGCCGCCCTCGCCGTCGGTGGTGACGGCGTTGGGCACGGCGCCGATCTCCGTCCTGGTACCGCTCTTGGCCTGCTTGAAGACCTTGAAGCTGTCCCGCTCGGTGACCAGCGCACTGGCGCCGTCGGGCATCCAGGAGATGCCCCAGGGCACGGTCCAGCCGCTGCTGAGGGTGGTCGGCGAGCCGGGAACGCCGCCGTCGGCCGGACAGGCGGCGGTGGTGAAGGAGACCGGGGCGGAGGCCGGGGAGACACCGCCCGCGGCGTCCTTGGCCACCACGGTCAGGGTGAACGGCGCGTCGCAGGCCAGGCCGGTGACGGTGGTGGTGGTCGCCGGCGGGGTGCCGGTGACGGTGGCCAGCACGGCGGCGCCGCTGCGGACCTCGTACGCCACTACGCCCTTGTCGTCGCTGGCGGCCCCCCAGCCGAGCTTGGCCGAGGTGGCGGTGACGGCGGAGACGGTGGGGGCGCCGGGCGCGCTCGGCGGCGGGTCGTCGCCGGCGCCGGTGGTGCAGTTGACGGCGACGCTCGCCGGGGAGGCGTTGCCGGCCGCGTCCCGGGCGATCACGCTCAGGTTGTAGGTGGTGCCGGGGGTGAGACCGGTGAGCGCCTTGCTCGTGGTGTCGCCGGGCGTCTCGGCGAGCTTGTTGCCGTGCTCGTAGACGTCGTACGCGGTGACGCCGACGTTGTCGGTGGCGGCCGGCCAGCCGAGGGTCAGGCCGTTGGGGCCGATGCCGGTGCAGGACGGCTGTCCCGGGCGGCTGGGCGCGGTGGTGTCGGCAGGGGCGGCGGCGGCGGTGAGCCGGTCCAGGTTGGGGCCGCCGTTGGCGGTGGTCGCGGTGGCGCGCACGGTGTTGGTCCCGGCCCGGAGCGGCGCGTTCAGTGTCCGCCCGGCCCAGGTGTTCCAGTCCGCGGTGGCCGGGAAGGAGACTCCGGCGGCGACCACGGTGCCGTTGACGGAGATGTCCATCGGGCGGTCGACGGCGGTGCCGTTGGCGTAGCGGAAAGTCAGCGGGGCGGTGCCGGCCGAGGCGGCGCCGACGGCGAACTCGACGTAGGAGCCGGCGACGTTGGTGTAGTCGACGAAGCCCGTACCGGTGTACCCGGTGTGGTTGGTGGCCACGGCGCCCTGGACGACGGTGGCGTCCTCGGCCTGGTAGTCGGTGGCGGCGAACCGGGGTCGGGGTTGGGCCTGGGCCGGGGGGACGGCAGCGGTGGCGATGATCAGTGCGGCGACGGCGAGACCCACGCCGCCGGCGGATGTCGGACGCATGTGCTCCTCCAGGGGGTCAGCGGACGGTGATCCGGTCGAGGTTGGGGCCGCCGTCGGCGGTGGTCGAGGTGAACCGGACGGTGTTGGCCCCGGCCTTCAGCGACACCGGCAGGGCGGTGGTCGCCCAGGAGTCCCAGTTCGCGGTCGGGGGGAAGGCCCGCCCGGCGGCGATCCGGGTGCCGTTGACGGCGATGTCCATCGGGCGGTCGGCGGCGGTGCCGTTGGCGTAGCGCAGCTCCAGCGAGGCCGTCGAGGCGGCCGCCGCCCGGACCGTCCACTCGGCGTAACTCCCCGGCCTGTTCTCCAGGTTGACGAAACCGGCACCACTGTGGCCGGTGTGGTCGGTGTCGACGGTGCCCTGCGACACGCGGGCCTCGTCCGCCCGGAAGACCCCGGAGGGGCCGGCGACCAGCTGGTAGCCGCGCATGTCCCTGGTGAGCAGGTAGCAGTCCTGGAGCGAGCCGGAGGTGTCGCCGAGCGAGCGGTAGATGCCCCACTTGGGCCGCACCCGGTCGGCGAGGAAGGTGTCGACGCCGGTCCGCTCGATGTCGACGACAGTGGCGCCGGCACTGCGCAGGATCCACCGGACCGCCCCGGAGGAGCCGTCCCCCACCGTGATCCGGAAGTCCACGTCCACCCAGCGGTCGTGCAGCGGGTCCAGACTGGTGCGCCCCACCAGGACGTCACTGATGGGGAGTTGGAGCTCGATGGTCTGCGCCCCGGCGACCCGCCGCAGCGACTGGACGACGATCGGCGAGGTGCCGTTGCCGGGCTGCTTCATCTGCATGATGTGGGTGAAGCTGGTGGTGGCCTTCAGCGCGGACGGGATGTACATCGCGTAGGTGGTCCGCCAGGTCTGACCGGACTTCCACTCCAGGAAGGCGCCGCCCGCCGGGCTGCGCATACCGGTGACCTCCTGCCGCTGCCGGTCGGTGGCGGAGTCCCGGTCCACCGTGTGCATGGTCCAGCGGTAGGTGTCGTTCTCGGCCCGGATGTGCGGGTGCCCGGCGGGGTGGGAGTCGGCGCGGTCGTCCTCGACCGTCTCGAAGGCGGCGAGCCCGTCGGCGGCGGCCGACGGCGCCCAGCGCTGCTGCCAGCTGGAGACGCTGAGCGCGGCGGCCGGGGCGGCGGCGGTGGCACCGGCTGTGGCGGATGTGGCGGCGGCGGTTCGGGGGAGTCCGACGGCGGTGACGGCGGAGAGCGCGGCACCGAGGACGGTTCGACGGGTGGGCCTGTTCACGTGACTCCTTGCGGTCGGGGGGAGAACGCCGGAGAGCAGCGGAAGGGGAGGGCGGCGGGGGTGGGGGCCGCTGGGACGGACGGGCCGTCAGGGCAGGTGACGTACAGAATCCCGGCGTGAGGGTGCACGGTCAAGACATTTGGTTAGGAAACTTTCCCAATTATTGCCAGCGGCGTCCCACCGGACCACCGCGGAGCTTCGAACGGGTGATGACAGGTCAGCGGTCGACCGGTCACGGGCCGGTTCCGGTCCGGGTGCCGGCGGTTCCCGGAGCGGGCCGCCGGGTACCTCCGGGGCGGGCCGGGGCCGCACGGGACCGAGGGGGGACCATGGCGCTGTACTGCGAACTGTGCGGCACCCGGACGGACGGAGTCGAACGGCTCGGCGTCTACTGCCCGGGCGAGTACTGCGGCACCGACCTGCGGGCCGGGGCGGATGCCGGGGTGCGGGCCTGGTGCGAGCCGGAGCGCCGGTTCGGGGTGGCCGGTGGCACGGTGCTGGTGGACCTGCTCGTGTGCAACGCCGGGCCGCGGGCCACGGGCTTCCACCTCGAACCGGTCGAACCCGTGCGCGGGCGGCTGGACTTCGACCGGCGGTCGGCCGAGGCGCCGCTCGCCTCCGGGGCGACCCGCCGGGTCGAGCTGCGGTACACCGTGCCGCTGGACCTGGTCGGGCTCGGCCTCGACATCGCCTCCCGGTTCGGCGTACCGGCGGCCGAGGTGGTGGGCCAGGTGCAGGGCGCACGGCCCTCGCGGTTCGGCATCGCACTGCGGGTGGCCGCGACCTCGGCCCACCAGGGGGCGGCCTGCGCGGCGTTCGCGGTGGACGTGCCCGGGCAGGTGGATGTCGACCCGGACGGCGACGGTGACCGGGACCGGGACGGTGGCCGGGGCCGCGACGGTGGCCGGGGCCGCGACGGTGACCGGGGCCGCGACGGTGACCGGGGCGGTGGGGGGAACGGCGGCCGCGGTGGCGGGCGGCCGACGGCTCCCGGGCAGCGGCCGACGCCCGGGCGACCGCAGCGGCCCGGGCAGCCGGAGGGTCGGACCGGCGGCGGCTGCGGACCGCTGGTGATCGCCGTGCTGGTGGCGGTTGTGGCGGTGCTGGTGGCGGTCGTCGTGGTGCTCGGCCTCGGCCGGGGCAGCGGCACTTCCACAGCGGGGCCGGCCGAGGGCGCCGCCTCCGCGCAGCCCGTCCCGGCACCGGTGACGGCGGCGACGTTGACGTCGGCGTCGGCGTCGGCGAGTTCGGCGAGCCGGCGCCCCGGGAACGGGGGCGGAAACGGGGGCGGCGGCGGAAAGGCGAAGCCCTCGCCCTCACCCCGCTCCTCCTCGCCCACCCCCTCCCCCACTCCCCGGACGGTGGTGCTCCCACCCCTGGCCGGGCTCGACCGGGCCACCGCCGAGGCGAAGCTGAAGGACCTCGGCCTGCGCTCCACCGCCGCCACCGTCACCGCCGGTCGGCTGCCCGCGCTCCAGGTCCTCGCCACCGACCCGGCCGCCGGCACCGAGGTCCCGGCGGGGGCGACCGTCCTCCTGCGGGTCTCGGACGGGCGGGCGCCGGTTCCCGCCGTCGCGGGCCTCACCCGTGCCGACGCCGAGAAGCTGCTCCGGGACCTCCACTTCACCAAGGTCACCGTCTTCAGCGAAGAGAACGGCACCAAGCCCGTGAACCAGGCGCTCCGTACCGACCCGGCCGCCGGCACGGTGGTGGCCCTGGACGCCCCGGTCACCCTCTGGTTCGCCACCAAGCCCGTCATCCGCTGAGCCACGGCCCACCGCCGGCCGGAACAGCGTGCCGCGGTCCGGTGGGGTGCACCCCACCGGACCGCGGCACGACAGCTCGGCTCAGCTCGACAACGGACGCCGGACCCGTCAGGCCGAAGCCGGCCCCGCGAGCACCTCGTTGACCAGCTCCCGCGCCTCCTCCTGGACCCGGGCGAGGTGCTCGGGCCCCTGGAAGGACTCCGCGTAGATCTTGTACACGTCCTCCGTGCCGGACGGGCGGGCGGCGAACCAGGCGTTCTCGGTGCACACCTTGATGCCGCCGATGGCCGCGCCGTTGCCCGGGGCCTCGGTGAGCACGGCGGTGACCGGCTCGCCCGCGAGGTCGCCGGCCTTGACCTGCTCGGGCGAGAGCCGGGAGAGCAGCGCCTTCTGGTCGCGGTCCGCCGGGGCGTCCACGCGGGCGTAGGCGGGGGCGCCGAAGCGGTCCGTCAGGTCGCGGTAGTACTGGCTGGGGGTGCGGCCGGTGACGGCGGTGATCTCGGCGGCCAGCAGGGCGAGCAGGATGCCGTCCTTGTCCGTCGTCCACACCCCGCCGTCGCGGCGCAGGAAGGCCGCGCCGGCCGACTCCTCGCCGCCGAAGGCGATCGAGCCCTCCAGCAGGCCCTCGACGAACCACTTGAAGCCCACCGGGACCTCGACCAGCTCGCGCTTGAGGTCGGCGGCGACCCGGTCGAGCATCGAGGAGGACACCAGTGTCTTGCCCACGGCCGCGTCGGCCGGCCAGTCGGAGCGGTGGCGGTAGAGGTAGTCGACCGCCACCGCGAGGTAGTGGTTCGGGTTCATCAGGCCGCCGTCCGGGGTGACGATGCCGTGCCGGTCGGCGTCGGCGTCGTTGCCGGTGGCGATGGTGTACTCGTCGCGGCGGGCGATCAGCGAGGCCATCGCGGCGGGCGAGGAGCAGTCCATCCGGATCTTGCCGTCCCAGTCCAGCGTCATGAAGCGCCAGGTCGGGTCGGTGACCGGGTTGACCACGGTCAGGTCGAGGCGGTGGGTCTCGGCGATCCGGCCCCAGTAGGCGACGGAGGCGCCGCCGAGCGGGTCGGCACCGATCCGCACGCCGGCCGAGCGGATCGCGTCCAGGTCGAGGACGGAGACGAGGTCCTCGGTGTAGGAGGTGAGGTAGTCGTGGCGGCCGGTGGTCGCCGCGGCCAGGGCGCGCGCGTACGGGACCCGCTTGACGCCGCGCAGGCCCTCGCGAATCAGGGCGTTGGCCCGGTCCTGGATCCAGCCGGTGGCCTCCGAGCCGGCCGGGCCGCCGCTCGGCGGGTTGTACTTGAAGCCGCCGTCGCGGGGCGGGTTGTGGGACGGGGTGACGACGATGCCGTCCGCCAGCGACTGCGGGCTGCGCCGGTTGTGGGCGAGGATCGCGTGCGAGACGGCGGGGGTCGGGGTGTAGCCGTCGGCGCTGTCCAGCAGGACGGTCACGCCGTTGGCCGCCAGCACCTCGACGGCGGTGGCGCTGGCCGGCTCGGACAGCGCGTGGGTGTCGGCGCCGAGGTACAGCGGGCCGGTGATGCCCTGGGCGGTCCGGTACTCGCAGATCGCCTGGGTGGTGGCGGCGATGTGGTCCTCGTTGAAGGCCGCGTCCAGGGAGGAGCCGCGGTGGCCCGAGGTGCCGAACGCGACCCGCTGGCCCGGCTCCTCCGGGTCCGGGTGCAGCGTGTAGTAGGCCGTCACCAGCCGCGCAACGTCCACCAGGTCGCCCGGCTGCGCCGGCTGACCGGCCCGTGCGTGTGCCATCGTCTTCTCCCACTGGAATGTCTCGCCGTGCGCCCGGCCCGCGGCCCGGCGCTTTGTGCCCCGTGCTCACCGATCGTAGCCAGTGCACGACCGGTCTCCGAACCGGGGCGAGGAGGCGCCGTGCCGTTGCCGCGCCGACACCGCACCGGCGCCGCACCGTCACCCCGGGGACGCCTGGGCCACGGTTCACCGACGCCTCACCGACGCCTCGCCGACGGGCCGAAGGAGTCGGCGCCTCAGCCGGGGAGCTGCTGCCGGTGGGATTCCAGGACGGGGGCGACGACGGTGGCGAGGAACTCCGTGACGCGGTAGGTCGCCAGGCCCTCGACGGAGAACGGGTCGGTGCGGACGAGCGCCTCGATCGCCGCCCGGTCCTCGCCCGCGGCAAGGATGATGCCGCCGTCGCGCGGCACCTTGCGCCCGGAGGCCAGGAAGGTCCCGTCCGCGTAGTGGCGGTTCAGCCAGTCCACATGGGCGGGCAGACGGGCGTCGATCCGGTCGAGCGGCACGGTGTACGTCAGTTCCAGGACAAACATGGGCCCGAGCCTAACCGGAGGGCCTGCCCACCGGATCGGACGGACCCGGCGGGCAGGACGCGGCACAGGGCCGCCGCGGTCCGAGGGTGGGCGAGGATGGATTCGAACCATCACAGCCGAAGCGGGGGCTTTACAGGCCCTTGGGCTCTCCCAGGCCCAGCTCGCCCTCGGTCGTCGGGATCCGTTCCATGCGGATCCTTGCGGTTCCTTGCGGTTCCTTGTCGTTCCTTGATCCCGACAGCTCCACTCTCCCCCGGGACGCCGGTGCCGGACAACCGGGTTTCCGGCCACCGGTCGCCCACGCCCGAACCGCTCCTGACGCTTGTTCGCCCTGGTCGGGGGCGTGGCGGGCGGGTCCGACGGGTGTCCGGATCATTACCCCCGGCCCCCGATGTGGTGTAGACCACTCTCCGTACTCCGGACGGATCGCACCGCCCGACCGACCGTCACCGAACCGGTCCGCTCCCGGCGGGTGCCCGTGGACGTCCGGACTGCGATACAACACTGCTCATATGACGATTGATCGGAGAAATCTGAAATGAGCAAGTCAGCTCTGCCCCGCCGCAGCGTGATCGTCGGTGCGGCGGCCACCGTCGTCGGATGGAACACGGTGGGCCGCTCCTGGGCCGTGGAGGCCCCCGCCCCGGACGCCTCCGCCGGCGCCGAGGCCGCCGCGCCCGGCCCGGAGGCCGCCACTGCCGACACACTCGCGCGGCTGCCGCGACTTGACGGCGCCCTGGTGGCCGACACCGCCACCCTGGCCCGGTTCGGCGGGGACTTCGGTCACCTGGTGACCGCCGCCCCGCGCGCCGTACTGCGGCCGGGCTCCGTACGCGACGTCGCCACCCTGGTCGGCTTCGCCCGCCGCCACCGCATCCCGGTCGCGATGAACGGCCAGAGCGGCACCGGCGAGGCGGCGGAGCTGGAGTCGCACTCCAGCTACGGCCAGGCCGGCGTGGCCGGGGGCGTGGCGATCGACTCCCGCGGACTGGACCGGATCATCCGGATCACCCCCGGCCGCGCCGTCGTGGAGGCGGGCGTCACCTGGGCGCAGCTGACGGACGCCGCGCTCGCCCAGGGCTGGATGCCGCCCTGTCTGACGGACTACCTGCACCTGTCGGTGGGCGGCACGCTGAGCGTCGGCGGTATCGGCGGCGGTGTGCAGCGCTACGGCTTCCAGGTGGACACGGTCGAGTCGGTGGACGTCGTCACGGGCACCGGCGAGCTGGTGACGGCCTCGGCGAGCGCCAACCGCGAGCTGTTCGAGGCGGTGCTCGGCGGCGGCGGGCAGGCGGGCCTCATCGTCCGCGCCACTCTGCGTCTGGTGCGGGCCCGGGAGCGGGCGCTCGTCCTCAACCTGTTCTACGACGACCTGGGCGCCTACCTCGCGGACCAGAAGAAGCTGATGCTGGAGCGGCGCTTCGACCTCCAGGTCGGCGACGTGTCGCGCAACGCGGCCGGGACCGGCTGGCGCTTCAAGGTGGAGGGTGTCGTCCACTACGACGGCAGCGCCGCGCCGGACCGGGCGAAGCTGGTGCGCGGCCTGCGCTGCGTCGCGGCCGAGACGACCTTCACCGACCAGACGGCGCGCGAGTACGCGTACCGGGTGGACGCCTTCGCCGGGTTCCTGAAGGGGGCCGGGCTCTGGTCGCAGCCCAAGCCCTGGATGAGCCTGTTCCTGCCCGCCTCGACCGCCGAAACGTTCACCCGTGAGGCCCTCGCCCTGCTGACGCCGGAGGACCTGGGCGCCGGCCTGCTGCTCTTCTACCCGTTCCGCACCGATGTGTTCACCCGCCCGATGACGGTGATGCCGGACGAGCCGGTCGGCTTCCACTTCGACCTGCTGTCGTTCCCGTTCCCGGGCGCCGACCACGCCGCCGCGCTGCGGCGCAACCGCCGGCTGTACGACCGGGCGGTGCAGCTGGGCGGCAAGCGGTACCTGATCGGCGCGATCCCGGACGTCACCCACGCCGAGTGGCGCCGCCACTACGGCACCCGGTGGGGGCGCGTGGTGGCGGCCAAGCACCGCTTCGACCCGGCCGGGATCCTCACCCCGGGCCAGGGCATCCACTCCTGACACCGCGACCCGCGCGCCCGCCGCGACCGCCGTGCACCGCGGCGGCGGTCGCGGCGGGCGCGCGGGCGCAGCAGCACCGCGTCAGGTCGCGTCGCTCCGGGTCGCCTCGCACCGGCTCACACCAGGCGGTGCATCCCCACCGAGGCCGGAGCCGTCCCCACGAACCCGTACTGGGCGTACAGCCGGTGCGCCTCCCCGTCGGCGATCAGCGACACGTACGCACCCTTCTCCGCGCGCTGCTCCAGCTCGCCGGTGAGCCGCGCCATGATCCGCTTGCCCAGCCCGCGCCCCTGGTGCTCGGGGAGCACGCACACATCGACGATCTGATAGATCAGACCGCCGTCCCCGATGATCCGCCCCATCCCGACCGCCTCGCCCCCGTACTCGACGGTCACCCCGAACCAGGTGTTCGGCAGCCCGGCGGCCACCGCCGCGGCCGGGCGGTCGCTCATACCGGACCCCGTCCGCAGCCGCCGGAAGGTCGCCACGTCGGGCACGCCGACCCGCATCTCGTAAGGGTCATTCTCTGCATTCATGTGTTACACCATACCTGTCGGCCGCCCCGGTCCCGCTCTGCGGGTTCCCCATCGGGCAAGGAGGTGGCCCCGGCGCAACCGCTCGGGCGCTCCGGCCGGTCGATCACAGGTATGAGCCCTCGCGAAAACCTCCGCACGAAGATCGGCCCCACTCCGGTACGGCGCGCCCTGGCCGCGCTCCTCGCATCGCCGGGGGCGGCCGCCGCCGACCCGCCCCTCCGGCCCGGCCGGTCCGGTCGGTCCGGTCGGTCCGGCGCGCCGAGCAGGGCTGCGGCACCGTAACCCCGCATCCTCGCAACCCGGCTTTCCCCGCGTCCACTTGGGACGACGGCGTGGGCCGGCCGGTGCACACCCCGCGTTACGGTGGGGCCATGAGCTACCGCCACCCCGACCGCGAGCAGATCCGGATCGAACACGTCCTTTCCGCTCTCGGCAACCCCGTCCGCCTGTCCGCCGTCCGGGTCCTGAACGGCGGCGGAGCGCACAACTGCGGGAGCGTGCTCACCGCGATCGGCATCACCGCGAAGTCGACGATGACCCACCACTGGCGGGTGCTGCGCGACAGCGGCGTCATCCACCAGCTGCCGTCCGGCCGGGAGAACCTCCTCCTCCTGCGCCGAGAGGACCTCGACGCGCGCTATCCCGGCCTCCTCGACGCCGTCCTCTCCGGCGCCCACGAGGACGAGCGCCACGGCACCGCCGCCGACTGAGGCCCTGCGGCGCGGGGCCCGGTGCCGGACGGCTGCCGCTCCGCCGTCCCGCACCGGGCCCGCTCCCCCGCCGGCCCCCGTCAGCCCCGTCAGCCCCCGCCCCTCGCCTACCAGGTGTCGCCGGCGGGCTGGCGGGTGGTGGCGTTGATCCGGTTGAAGAAGTTCGTCAGGCTGATCCACAGCACCAGCGAGGCCAGTTGCTTCTCGTCGAAGTGCTCCGCCGCCGCGTTCCACACCTCGTCCGGCACCACGGCCCGGTCCGCGAGCCGCGTCACGTGCTCCGACAGCTCCAGCGCGGCCCGCTCGGCCTCCGTGAAGAACGGCGCCTCCCGCCACGCCGCCACCGCGTGCAGCCGCTCGTCGGTCTCCCCGTTCTTCTTCGCACTCGCGACGCCGCCCACCACGCAGTAGCTGCAGCCGTTGATCTGGCTCGCCCGCAGGTGCACCAGCTCCAGCACGCTCTCCGGCACGCCGCCCTTCTTCGCCGCCTTCACGACCCCGAGGATCGCCGGCATCGCCTCCGGAATCACCACAGCCGGGTTCGCCATCCGCGCGTCGGTCATGACCTGTCCTCTTTCCGTCCGTCCACTTGCTCGGTCACTGCACTGACGCGCGCCGACGGAGGAATGTGACAGGTACTGCGCGAGGTGGTCGAACTCCCCCGCCATACCGCAAGTAGACAGTCCGTCAGCGCATTCGCTCCAACTTCAGCAGTCCGGGCACCGCCAGCAGCGAGAGCAGCAGCAGGAAGAGCCAGGGCAGGGCGGCGCCGCGGCTGAGCAGCATGGTGAGCAGACCAGGGGCGGCCGCCTGGCCGAGGTTCCAGGAGAGTTGGTAGACGGCGAGGTAGCGGCCGCGCAGCGCCGGGTCGGCGAAGGTGACGCTGAGCTCCTCGCGGAACGGGGTGGCCATGGTCTCGGCGAGGTTGTAGACGAACATCGCGGCGTAGAGCCCGGTGACGACGGCCCAGCCGGGGGCGGTGGCGACGGCAGCGAAGAGCGCGAAGGCGAGGGCGTTGACGAGCGAGGCGGCGGCGATCACCCGGGTTGCGCGGAACCGCTCCAGCCGCCCGGCGACCACGCTGCCGGTGAGCACCACCTGCAGGCCGTTGAGCACCAGCAGCGTGGCGGCCACCCAGGCCTGGCGGTGCAGCCCCTCGGTGATGTAGACGGCGAGCAGCATGCTCAGGATCATCGAGCCGAAGACGAAAGTGAGGTTGACCGCGACCAGCAGCAGGTACCGGCGGTCGCGCAGCACCGTCAGGTAGCCGCCGGGTGCCGCGGCGCGCTCGGCAGCAGCAGGAGCGTCGGCAGCGGGGGCGGGCTCGGGCCGCCAGGTGGCGAGCAGCGCCGTCGCGACCACGTAGCTGGCCGCGTTGAGCACCACCAGCAGTCGCAGCCCGCCGGTACCGCCGTCGCCCACCAGGACGGCGCCGAGCGCCCCGCCCAGGCCCATCCCGGCGTTGCGCAGCGTCTGCACCAGCGCGAACCAGCGGGGCCGCTCCCCCTCGGCGGCGGCGAGCACCACCAAGCCGGTGCTGGAGGTCCAGTAGGCAACGTGGCCGATCTGGGCGAGCAGGCAGGCCAGCACGATCTGCCAGAGCTGCCCGGCGAGCAGGTAGCCGCCGAACGCGACCGCGGAGAGCGCGTTGCCGCCAGCTGCCACCCCCCGGGCGCCGTACCGGTCGATCAGCGGGCCGACGCCGATCGCGGTGGGCAGGGCGAGCAGCCGTGCGGTGGTGACGGCGGCACCGATCGCGGCGATGCCCAGGCCCGTGCTGCGGGCGAAGTAGACCAGGGTGAAGGCGAGGATCAGCCCGGTCCCGAGGCTGTCGATCAGATGCGCGCCGACCAGCCGGTTGCGGCCGGCGGTGGTCGGCAGGCCGAGGCGGTCGCGGAGCGGGGGGAGTGTCGTGGTGGTCATGGCACGAGCATTGCTGGCATGATCGTCGTCGGAAACGGATTCGATCCTGGTCGAATCCTCAGCTGACCTGAACCCACCGGGGGCCCGCCGTGCTCGTCTGGGAGTTCTCCGCCCAGGACCTCGCCCGGACCAGGTTCGCCTGCTCGCCGCTCTCCGAGGTCGCCACCAGCGTCGAGGTGCTGAAGGAGCCGGGTCGACACGCCGTCCACCTGCCCTGGGTGCGGCAGGCCAGGCAGCGGCTGGCCGGGGTCGACTGGGCGCTGCTCTCCCAGCTGATCCGGCTGCCCACGGTGTACGTGCCGGACTTCCTCACCCCGGTCCCGGTCGACACCTCGCCGACCATCGAACAGGCGGTGGCCGCGCTGGCCGCCACCGAGCCGGCCGCGGTGCGCCGCGACCTCTCCCGGCTCTCCGGTGAACTCCCGCCGATGGTCGCCGAGTTGTACGCTGACCCGGGGGCCGGCTTGGCCCGGCTGGCGGGCGAGGTACTGGCGTACTGGACGGCGGCGATCGCCCCGCACTGGCCGCGCATCCAGCGCCTCACCGAGGACGAGATCCTGCGCCGGGCCCGTCAGATGTCGACCGGCGGCCCGGCCGCGCTCTTCGCCGATCTGCACCCGCAGGTGAGCTGGGAGCGCGACACGCTGCGGATCGGCCACCGGGTGGACGTGCAGCGGCGGCTGGACGGCGAGCGCGGCCTGGTGCTGGCCCCCACCGTCTTCGCCTGGCCGGGCGTCTACTCCCAGCAGAACCCGCCATGGCAACCCGGCCTGGTCTACCCGCCGCGCGGGGTGGCCACGCTCTGGGAGAACTCCGGCGCCGCCGTCCCGGACGGCCTGGCCCGGGTGATCGGCCGCACCCGTGCCCGGCTGCTTGCCGAACTCGACTCCCCCGCCGCCACCACCGAACTCGCCGCCCGGCTGGACCTGTCGGCGGCCAACGTGTCGCACCACCTCACCGCGCTGCGCGAGGCCGGCCTCACCGCCCGCCACCGTACCGGCCGCACGGTCCTGTACGCCCGGACCGAGGCTGCCGAACTCCTCCTGAAGGTCCGTCATTGACCTCGGCTCGTCGGGGTGATGTCGGGATGTCGGGGCTCGGACCGGTGCCCGCCATGAAGCCGTCGAGGGTGTCGGGCCTACTGCACGCCGTCCATCAGAGCGAGAAGTCGCGCAACGGGCGACGCACGGGCACGGCCGGATCCGCTACAGCGAAAGCGCTGGCACCGGGAGCGGATCTCCCCGATGGTCACCAAATGACAGATGTGATCTTCTTCGACCTGGACGGCACCCTCGTCGACCACCGGAGCGCGGTGATGGAGACGATCGGACGCGTCGTCCGGGACGCGCCGGGCGCGACCGCTCCGGGGGAGGAGCTGGTGGCCCTGCGGTGGGCGCTGGAGGCCCGCCACATGCGGGAGTACCTGGCCGGGGAGTGCTCCTTCGCCGAGCACCACCGCCGCCGGGTCCGCTCCTTCCTGCCGGCGCTCGGCGAGCCGGTTCCCGGGACGCCCGAGTTGCTGGACGCGTGGGCCGCCGAGCGCCACCTCGGGCCGTTCGCGGGGTCCTGGCAGTGCTACCCCGACGTCCTCCCCTGCCTGGACGCCCTGCGCCGGCTTCCCCGAGGACCGCGACCGGCCGTCCTCACCAACGGGGACCCCGGCCAACAATGCGCCAAGGGCGCCCGGTTCGGCCTCCTGGAGCACTTCGAGGCCGTACTGACCCCGACCGAACTCGGCACCGCCAAGCCCGCCGCCTACGCCGCCGCCTGCCGGCTCATGGGGACCGACCCGACCCGGGCGGTCAACGTCGGCGAGATGCTGGAGAGCGACGTGCACGCGGCCGACCGCGCCGGCATCTGGCTGGACCGGTACTCCGGACCGAGGCCTCACCGACCTCCCCGGGCAGCTGACCGGTGACACACGCCGATGGAGGAATGTGGCAACTACAACGCGAGGTGGTCGAACTCCCCCGCCTTGACACCCAGCAGAAGCGCCCGCAGCCGCCCCGGCGTGGTGGTGAGGACGGTGTCGGGCTCGTCGCTCTCCCGGAGCTTGACTGCGCCGTCGGGCGCAGCCGCA
>NZ_LGDO01000029.1:0-28113 GCF_001279805.1 Streptomyces sp. XY431 | reverse complement strand
GGCCCTCGACGTCTCGGTCCAGGCCCAGGTGATCAACCTGCTGGAGCAGCTCCAGAACGAGTTCGAGCTCTCCTACATGTTCATCGCCCACGACCTCTCGATCGTCCGGCACATCTCCGACCGGGTCGGCGTGATGTACCTCGGCAGGATGGTCGAGATCGGGACGGAGGAGGAGATCTACTCCCACCCGACCCATCCGTACACCCAGGCGCTGCTCTCCGCGGTGCCGGTGCCCGACCCGACCGGGCGCGAGCACCGCGAGCGGATCCTGCTCAGCGGTGACATCCCCTCGCCCGCCAACCCGCCGTCCGGCTGCCGCTTCCGCACCCGCTGCTGGAAGGCGGAGGAGCGGTGCGCCGAGGAACTCCCGCTGCTGGCCGTGCCGTCGACGCTGAGCGGGCCGGCCGCGCACGAGTCGGCCTGCCACTTCGCGGAGGTGCGGGACGTGATCGGTTCGGGCTGACCGCGCCCGGCACCGCACCCGGGGCCCCGGAGTCCGCGCGACTCCGGGGCCCTTCCGGCTGCCGGGCCGGGGTCACTTCTGGAAGCCGACGTTCTCCCAGACGATGTCGGACAGGCCCTGGGCGCCGATGTTGGCGAGGTCGGCGCGGCTCCCGTACAGCTGCGGGCGCTGGTAGAGCGGCAGCACCCCGGCCACCTTCCACAGTTCGGCGTCGGCCTGGTTGATGGCCTCGAAGGCGGCGGCCGCGTCGCCCGCGGCGGAGGCCCGGTCGAGTGCGGCGTCGACGGAGGGGTTGCCGGACTGCGAGTGGTTGGTGCCGCCGTTCTGGACGAAGTTGGCCCGGTTGCCGCTGGCCGGGAACGGTGTGCCGAGCAGCGAGTAGGCGGCGATGTCGAAGTCCCGCCGGTTGACGTACTTGTCGAAGTACTCGTTGGGGTTGGCGGTGACCGTGGTGACCTTCACCCCGACGTCCTTGAGCATGCCGGTGGCGACGGCGGCCTCGTTCTGGGCCTGGGTGACCCCGGCGGGGATGACCAGCCGCAGATTGAGCTCCTTGCCGTCCTTGCGGCGGACGTCGCCGTCGAGCTTCCAGCCGGCCGCGTCGAGCTTGCGGACGGCCTCGGCCGGGTCGTAGCGGCTGAGGCCGAGGGAGTTGTCCCGGTAGGCGTTCTGGTTGGCCACCAGCAGGTGGTTGTTGAGGGTGACGGTGGGCCAGTCGAGCCCGGCCAGGTCGGAGCGGGCGATGACGTCCCGGTTGATCGCCTGGAACACGGCCTGGCGGACGGAAGGATCGGTGAGCGCGGGGCTGCGGCCGTTCAGGGTGAACTGGCGGAAGTCGGGCCCGCCGGCCCGGCGGACGGCGGCACCGGGGGTGCTGCGGATCAGCTGGTAGCCGGCCACGTCGGGGCCGTTGTTGAACAGGTCGATCTCGCCCTTGTTGAAGGCGGCGGCCATCGTGTTGGGCAGCATCGCGCGGAAGACGATCCGGTCGAGCAGCGGCTTGTCGCCCCACCAGGCCGGGTCGGCGACCAGGGTGACGGTCTGCGTCGCCCGGTCCATCCGCTCCACCTTGAACGGGCCCGCGGTGACCGGGACGGCGTCCAGGTAGGCGGTGTTGAAGAGCTCGGGGGTGGCGATCCGGCTCGCGGGCAGCAGCGGGGCGTTGGCGGCCCCGTTGAACATCGACTGCCACTCGGCGAACGGCCGCTCGAAGGTCATCACGGCCTGGAAGTCGTCCTTGCCGCGCTCGACCGCCGAGACCAGCTCGAACCCGGTGCTGCTGGCCGACCGGTAGGCCGGGTCCTTGCCGTTCAGCGCCCGCCAGTTGGCCTCGATGTCGCGCCAGGTGATCGGGGCGCCGTCGGACCAGCGGGCCTTCGGGTTGAGCGTCCAGACCACCACCTGTCGGCCGTTCCGCTGCTCGCTGTGCGCGTCCTGGAGGTAGGCCGGGTTGGGGGTCTGGGTGCCGGCCGCGTCGGAGCGGAAGAAGGTCGGCAGCAGCGGCTTGGTGACGGCGATGGTGGAGGACTCGCCGCCGTCGGCCTGGATCGGGGACCACTGGGTGGAGTACTGGGCCACCGCGACCCGCAGGGTGCCGCCTTGGCGCAGCTCGGCGCGCTCGTGCGGATTGATGTCGACGGCGGTGAGCTTGGGCGTCTCGACCGAGCTCGGGAGGGCCCGGGCGTCGGCTCCGACTCCGGAGCCGTTGCCGGGGCCGCAGGAACACAGCGTCAGCGAGAGCGAGACGGCGGTGAGACCGGCGAGCAGGGCCGTGCGGCGGTACAGGGGGCGGCCCATGGTGGTTCTCCCGGGACGGATGCGGCGGACGATAGGCGTCACATCTTGCTGACCTGGGAGTGGAGTTGTCGAGGGGCGGGCCCGGATCCGGACCCGCCCCCCGGTAACGGTTCGATCAGGCCGGGAACTTGAAGGTCCGGTCCTTGTCGCCGCTCTTCTCGAACAGCGCTGTCACCTGGTCCGCGACGTCCTGCGCGGTGATCGGGACGAGCTGGCCGTTCTTCTTCGTCTTCACCTTGTCGAAGGCGCCGGCGAGCTGGCGGTTCAGCGCGTCGAGGTCCCACTTCGGCACGAACTTGCCGTTGGCGTCCGGGACGAGGGTGAGCGCGGCGGCGGCGGTCTTCGGCCCGAAGTCGAACTTCTTGGGGCCGGCCTGGATGTGGATCTGGCCGTTCGTCACCGACTTGCCGAGGGTGTCCGCCGCGCCCTGGAGGGCCTGCGGGGAGGTCTTCGGCTGGGCGGCCGTGACGGCCAGGGCGACGGGCTGCTCCGACTTGCCCGCGGCGCGCTCGCGGTAGGCCGTGTCGACCAGGTCGACGGCGGCGGCGGAGTCCACCGCCTGGCCGGCCTTGCCCGGGACGACGACGGTGTCGCCGTTCTCGGCGAACTTGACGTAGCCCTCCTGGAGCCCCTGGCCGGAGCCGCCGGCCAGCGCCTCCAGCGCGGACTTGAGCTTGGCCCGGTCGACCTTGACCTCCGGCGGGACGGCCTTCTCGTCGCCCTTGAGCGACTTGAGGACGTCCACCGGGTTGTAGGAGTGCTGGGTGAGCCGGTCCACGGTGGCCGTGGTGTCGAAGGCCAGCCCGGCCGCGGTCGGGTCGAGGTCCACGGTCTGCTCGCCGACCTTCAGCTTGACCGGCTGCTGGCCGGCCTTGCCGACGCTCTCGTCGAGCTGGTGGATGGCCTGGTCGCGGTTGCTGCCGCCGATGTCCGTGCCGAGCACCACGGTGCCCTTGGGGATGTCGGACTGGTTCAGCATCAGCCCGGTGCCGTAGGCGGCGGCGCCGAGGAAGGCCACGCCGACGACCGCGTAGGTGGTGAGCTTGACCAGCTTCTTGGCGGCGCTCGGCCGGGGCTTGGCGGCCGCGGCGGGCTTGGCGGCCGGCGCGGGCTTCGGGGCGGACGGGCCGTCCGCCGCCGGTGCGGTGGGCGGTGCGGAGTCCGCGCCGCCGGGGTGCGGGTGGGCCTGGGAGGCACCGGGGTGCGGGCCGGCGGGTGCCCCCATGGCGTCGGGGACGCCGGGGAAGAGGCTGCCGGGTGCCGGGGCGCCGTGCGGGCCGGCGGCCGGCGGGCGCTGGGCGGCGAACGGGTCGGCGCCGGGCGGGGCGGAGGCGAACAGGCCGGGCTGCGGGCCGCCGCCCGGAGCGGCCGGTCCGGTGGGGGCCCCGGGTATGGGGCCGGCCGGGGCGTTCTCGCGGATCGGCGCGAAGCCGTCGACCGAGGTGTCCTCGGGGTCCGCGGTACCGGGCCCGGCGGGGGCGGGGCGGCCCCGGCCCTGCTGGGCGCCGCCGGGCCGGCCGGGGCCCGTGGCGAACGGGTCCGCACCGGGGTTGAACGGGTCGCCGCCGGGGTTGAACGGAGCGGTGCCGGGGGCGAAGGGATCGGCGGGCGCGAACGGGTCGGCCGGGCCGCCGGTGCCGAAGGGGTCGACCGGGGCGCCGGGCGCGAACGGGTCGGCCGGGGCGTCCGCGTAGACACCGGCCTCGTCGGCGGGCAGCTCGCCGCCGGCGCCGTACGGAGTGGCGGGCGCGCCGGTCGGACGCGGACCGGGGGCCTGCGCCTGGGTCTGGGCGGGCACCGGGCGGCCGTTGGCACGGGCCGCGGCGGGGCGCTCGGTCTGCGGGCGGCCGCCCTCGGGGCGGGCGCCGTTCGGCCGGGCGGTGCCGCGCTGGGCTGCGGCGGGGGCAGCTGCGGGTGCCGCCGCGGAGGCGGCGGGAGCGCCGGCCGGCACCGCGGCAGGGGCGGAGCCCTCGCCGGGCGCGGCCTTCTTCTGCCGGGGGCGGAACCAGGCGCCGGTGGACTCGGCCTCGGAGGCGGCCGGCGGGATCTGCCACTCCGGCGGCAGGTCCGGCGGGGTGGAGCGGCCGCCGCCGTCCATCACGCCGAGCACCGGGGAGGCGGGCGCGGCGGACCGGTGGCGGGGCCCGGCGGCCGGCTCGGCGACGGGCGCGGGAGCCTCCTCGCCGGTGCCGTCCTCGTTCTTGACCGTGCTGCGCACCACCACCGGAGGGATCGGACGCGAGCCGGGGATGTTGATCCGGACGCGGGTGGTGAGGGTGGTCTCGGTCTTCGGGCTGTCGTCCTCGCCCTCCGGAGCCGAGCCCTTGGCGGCGGCGCCGGCACCCGCGCGGTCGCCGCCGGGGAACCCCGGTGTGCCGTAGGGCGGGGTGCCCGACGGGTAGGCGTCCGGTCCCGTGCGCCGAGGCGTCGGGTGGGCGTTGTCAGATTCGCGGCTGCTCAATGCTGCTCTGCTCCGGGTTCGCGGGCCGGGCCGTGCGGCGCGACCGCGGTTGTCGGCGCCGGACCAGGCGGGCGGCGTCGGGTACGGCGTTCTGCGGCACCACCATACTGGGAAGAACCGGCCGGTGAACCGGTTCGGACAGATCCCGATACGTCCGGTTCTTCCGGTATGAGAGTACGACCGGACGGTATTGACTGCCCGTCGTACCGGCCACCGTACGCGGATCCCCCTCAGGGGCGGCGCGGCGGCCCCGGAACGCCGGGGAACCAGCTGGTGCGGGTCGGCAGGGTGGCACAGATCACGCCCAGGATCGAGCCGACGAACAGCCAGCAGAGCGACGTGGCATTGGTCCAGAGCACGTTGTCCCCCTCCGGGCGGGGCACCATCACCAGCAGCAGGGCCAGGAACCAGCCGGCCGCCGGGACCCCCGCGCCGAGCCGGGTGCCGGTCACCCGCAGGCCGCCGTAGAAGGTCGCGGCGGTGGCGGCGAGCGCCAGCAGGACTCCCACGGGCGGCCACAAGGCCTGCACAAATGCTCCGCAGATCGACACCGCGATGCCCAGCAGGAAGAACAGGACATAAGCCGCGATCCGTGCGATGCGCGGGGGCTGGGACTCCTTCAGCCGCTCCTCCCGGCTGCCGAGCAGCGCCGCCGGGATCGAACGGCGGGCGGGCCGGGCGTCGGTCGCGGTCATCGGGCGGGCTCCTCGTGGACGGCGGCGGGGTCCTCGGCAGTGGCGGGGTCCTCGGCGGTGGCGTCGGAACCGGCGAAGAGGTCCTCCTCCGGCAGTCGCGTTCCGGCCCGGCCGCGTACCAACTGGTAGTACTCGGTGGCGAGCAGCGGCTGGCCGAGGTCGTTGGAGAGCGCGAAGAACGCGCCGTCCACGGTGATCTGGGTCGCGTGGGCGGCCATCGCGGCGGCCTTGCGGTCGGTGTACGCGGTGCCGTCCACCACCGTGGTGACCAGCTCGTCGGCCACGACCCCGGGGATGTCGGCGGCCTCCGCCACACCGGGGAACGGCGCCTTCTCGGCGGTCTCGGCGAGGCCCCGCTCGATCACCGACCGGGGCATCCGGTTCCAGTAGACCTTGGCGATCCGCCAGGCCGGGCCGAGATCGGGCCGGTGGGCCGGGTCGGCGGCCAGCTCGTACGCGCGCATCGCGACCCGGTGTGCCTGGATGTGGTCGGGGTGCCCGTAGCCGCCGTCCTCGTCGTAGGTGACCAGCACCTGCGGGCGGACCTCCCGGACCACCGCGGCCAGCCGGTCGGCGGCCTCGTCCACGTCGGCCCGCCAGAAGCAGCCGGGCGCGTCGTTGTCGGGCACGCCCATCATCCCGGAGTCGCGGTAGCGCCCCGGGCCGCCGAGGAAGCGGAAGTCGGTGACCCCGAGCTCGGCCATCGCCCGCGTCAGCTCGCCGATCCGGTGGGCGCCGAGGGCGTCCTCCCGATCGGCCGTCAGGTGGGCCAGCTCGGGCGGGATCACCTCGCCGCCCTCGCCGAGGGTGCAGGTCACCAGGGTGACCTGGGCGCCCTCGGCGGCGTACCGGGCCATCGTGGCGCCGTTGTTGATCGACTCGTCGTCGGGGTGCGCGTGCACCAGGAGCAGGCGGCGTCCGGTAGTCGCGGTCATGGGGGAAGCCTAACGACCGCACGGCGGGGGTCAGAGCTTCAGGCCGTTGATCATTCCGGCGAGGTTGCTGGTGACCTGGCTGATCGAGGGGGCGATGGAGCTGGACGCCAGGTAGAAGCCGAGCAGCGCGCAGACGATCGCGTGCGCGAGCTTCAGGCCGGAGCGGCGGATCAGCACCACCACGATGACCAGCATCAGCATGGCTGCGGAGATGGACAGGGCCATGGCGGCTCACACCCCTTCCGGGTGCGCCGCTCCTCCCGGGGAGGGGCGGCGGTCGTACCGTGCGGGACTTGCGGTCGGGCGACCGGGGCCCGGGACGGGGCCTGACGATCACTCGTGGACCAGTCATACCCGATGAGTGAGGCAGGCATTACGTTGAGTGAGGCCGCACACCCCGGGGCACAGTTGCACTCATGGGGCGCATGGGCCGGTCGGAGGGGGTGCGACCCCCTTCCGGGCGTACTTGCGCACGATGCTCCGAACGAGTGATCACTACCGGCGCGGCGGCGTCATAGGGTCTGGAGCCATGACCACCCATACCCCAGCGGACACCTTCCCGAGGCAGTACGCGCGCACCCTGCGCTACACCGTCGGCGCTCCCCGGTCGTTCTCCGTCGCACCCGACGGCTCCCGGGTCGTCTTCCTGCGCTCGCCCTCCGGGGGCGACCGCGCCAACCTGCTCTGGACCCTCGACACCGCCACCGGCGAGGAGCGGATCGCCGCCGACCCGGCCGTCCTGCTCGGCGGCGGCGAGGAGGACCTCTCCCCGGCGGAGAAGGCCCGCCGCGAGCGCAGCCGGGAGGGCTCGGCCGGCATCGTCGGCTACGCCCTGGACGGCGCGGGCCGGCTCGCGGCCTTCGCCCTCTCCGGCCGGCTGTTCGTCGCCGACCTGGTCGCCGGCACCGCCACCGAGCTGCCCGCCGAGGGCCCGCTGGTCGACCCGCGGCTCTCCCCGGACGGCGTCCACGTCGCCTACGCCACCACGGCCGGCGAGCTGCGGCTCACCCGTACCGACGGCACCGGCGACCGCGCCCTCGCCTCGCCCGAGGCTCCGAACGTGACCTGGGGCCAGGCCGAGTTCATCGCCCAGGAGGAGATGGACCGCGACCGGGGCCACTGGTGGTCCCCCGACAGCGACCGGCTGCTGGTCGAGCGGGCCGACGACACCCCGGTGCACCGCTGGTGGATCGCCGACCCGGCCAACCCGGACCGTGAGCCCGCCGAGGTCGCCTACCCGTCCGCCGGCACCCCGGACGCCGAGGTCGGCCTCTGGCTGCTCGGCCTGGACGGCAGCCGCACCGAGGTGGTCTGGGACCGCGCGGCCTTCCCGTACCTGGCCCGGGTGCACTGGTCCCAGGGCGGCGTGCCGCTGCTGCTGGTCCAGTCCCGTGACCAGCGGGTCCAGCGGATCCTCGGCCTGGACACCGCCACCGGCGCCACCGAGCCGCTGCACGAGGAGCGGGACGACGCCTGGCTGGAGCTGTTCCCGGGC
This sequence comes from Streptomyces sp. XY431, assembly GCF_001279805.1. Lineage (NCBI taxonomy): Bacteria > Bacillati > Actinomycetota > Actinomycetes > Kitasatosporales > Streptomycetaceae > Streptomyces > Streptomyces sp. XY431. The sequence continues at coordinate 20,267 of NZ_LGDO01000029.1, read as the reverse complement.
GTCCCGGCCTGGACCCCGGACGGCAAGCTGGTCCGGATCTCCGACGAGTCCGGCGCCCGCGCCCTGGTGATCGGCGAGCACACCGTCACCGGCCCCGACCTGCATCTGCGCTCGGTGCTCGCGGTCACCGCCGAGGAGGTCCTCTTCACCGCCTCCGGCGGCGCCGCCGAGACCGACCCCGAGCCCGGCTGGGTCGCCGTCGGCCGGATCGGCCACGACGGCAAGCGGCTCTCCTGGGAGGCCGCCAACGGCCGCCCGTTCACCTCCGTCACCACCGCCGTGCACGCGGCCGGCATCACCGTGCGGGCCACCGCCGAGCCCGACCTGCCCGGCACCCTGGTGCGGGTCTCCCGGGACCTGCCCGAGGGCGTCGCGGTGGACGACATCGCCACCGTCGCCTCCTACGCCGAGACCCCGGTGATCACGGCCCGGCCGGTGTTCCGCTTCGCGGGCGAGCGCCGGATCCCGGCCGCGGTCTTCCTGCCCACCGGCTACGACCGGGAGCGGGACGGCCTGCTGCCCGTCCTGATGGACCCGTACGGCGGCCCGCACGGCCAGCGCGTCGTCCAGGCGCACAACCCGCACCTGAACTCCCAGTGGTTCGCCGACCAGGGCTTCGCGGTCGTCGTCGCCGACGGCCGGGGCACCCCCGGCCGCGGTCCGGCCTGGGAGAAGTCGATCGCCTTCGACTTCGCCGGGGCCACCCTGGACGACCAGGTGGACGCGCTGCGGGCGCTCGCCGAGGAGTTCCCGCTGGACCTCGACCGGGTCGCGATCCGCGGCTGGTCGTACGGCGGCTACCTGGCCGCGCTCGCCGTGCTGCGCCGCCCGGACGTCTTCCACGCGGCGGTCGCGGGCGCGCCCGTCACCGACTGGCGGCTCTACGACACCCACTACACCGAGCGCTACCTGGGCCACCCGGCCGAGCGGCCCGAGGTGTACGAGGCCAACTCGCTGACCGGCTACGCGGCCGGCCTTGAGCGGCCGCTGATGATCATCCACGGTCTCGCCGACGACAACGTGGTGGCCGCGCACACCCTGCGGCTCTCCTCGGCGCTGCTCGCCGCCGGCCGCCCGCACACCGTGCTGCCGCTCTCCGGCGTCACCCACATGACGCCGCAGGAGGAGGTCGCGGAGAACCTGCTGCTGCTCCAGGTCGACTTCGTGAAGAAGTCGCTCGGCGGCTGACCCGGCCGCCGACCCGCCGCAGGAGGGAGTCGGCGGGAGGGAGAGGGAGCGGAGCCGGAGCAGGGTGCCCGGGCCCGCGGACGAGCGGTGCCGGGGCGTACCCATCCCGCTCCCCCTCGGCCGCGTGTACCCGCACGGGGTCGATCTGTCCGGCCTCGATGTGGGCCACACGCTAGCCCCGGCCACCGACAGACCCTCCCGGGCCGCCGCCCGGTGCGTGCGTTCGGCATGACATCCGTCATGCCGAACGCACGACGGCGGTTACTGCCGCCGGACCCCGGCCGCGCGGGACTCTGAGGTGGTGCGAAGGACACCACCGGCAGGGGAGAGGACCGGGACGATGGACACGGGAGAGGTCGCCGCCTTCAGGGGCGTCGGCAAGAGTTACGGACGGGTGCGGGCCGTGGACGGCCTGGACCTGGTGCTGCGGCCGGGCGAGACCGTCGCCCTGCTCGGCCCGAACGGGGCCGGCAAGTCCAGCAGCCTCGACCTGCTGCTCGGCCTGCGCGAGCCCGACCGGGGCAGCGTCACGCTGTTCGGCGGCCCCCCGCGCGCCGCGATCGTGGCCGGCCGGGTCGGCGCGATGCTGCAGAGCGGCGGCCTGATGACCGACGTCAAGGTCCGCGAACTGGTGCGGCTCGCCTGCGAGGTCCACCCGCGCGGCCGGTCCGTCGCCGAGGTGCTCGAGGACGCGGGGATCACCGGGTTCGCCGAGCGCCGCGTCGACAAGCTCTCCGGCGGCCAGGAGCAGCGGGTCCGGTTCGCCCTCGCCGTCGCCGGGGCCAACGACCTGATCGTCCTGGACGAGCCCACCACCGGGATGGACGTCTCGGTCCGGCAGTCCTTCTGGGCGAGCATGCGGGCCCAGGCCGACGCCGGCCGCACGGTGCTGTTCGCCACCCACTACCTGGAGGAGGCCGACTCGATCGCCGACCGCGTCCTCGTCCTGCACCGGGGCCGGCTGATCGCCGACGGCAGCTCGGCCGAGATCAAGGCCCGGGCCGGGGCCCGCCGGATCACCTTCGAGCTGCACGAGGCGGACGGCCCGTTCGACGAGGCACCGCTGCGCCGGCTGCCCGGTGTGCAGGGCCTGGAGGTCACGGCCCGCGTCCCGGGCGTGCGGACGGTGCGGATCCGCACCGCCGACGCGGACGGCGCCGTCGCCGCCGTCTACCGGGCGGGCCTGTACCCGCGCGGTCTGGAGGTCACCGGACTGGGCCTGGAGCAGGCCTTCCTGACCATCACCGGCGAGCAGGACGCCGCCGAGTCCACCGAGACCGTCGAGTCCGCCGAGAACGTGCTGGAGCGTGCGCGATGACCACCCTGATCCGGCTGGAGATCCTGCGGACCTTCCGCAACCGCCGCTACCTGCTCTTCACGATCGCCTACCCGGCGCTGATGTACTTCTTCTTCATCCACGCCTACAGCGCGGACAAGCTGGCCGGCGGCCTCCCGGTGAAGACGTACTTCATGGTCTCGATGGCCACCTTCGGCGCGGTCGGCGCGGTGCTGACCGGCAGCGCGCAGCGGATCTCGCTGGAGCGCAGGAGCGGCTGGGTGCGCCAGCTGCGGCTGACCGCGCTGCCCGGCCGGGCGTACACCGTCGGCAAGATCGCCGCCGCGGCGGTGACCACCCTGCCCGCGATCCTGGTGGTGTTCGCGGTCGGCGCGAGCCAGGGTGTCTCGCTGACGGCCGGGCAGTGGGCCGGCCTGGTGGCCGCCCTGTGGCTGGGCAGCTTCGTCTTCGCGGCACTCGGGGTGGCGCTCGGGTACGCGGCGGCGCCGGACTCGGTGCAGAGCATCGTGATGATCGCCTACATGGCGATGGCCCTGTTCGGCGGGACGTGGTTCCCGGTGAGCGGCTCGCTGGAGGCCTTCGCCCGGTTCAACCCGGTCTACCTGTACAACCAACTGGCCGCGTTCACCCGGCCCGGGCAGTCCCTGGACACCGTCGCCGTCGCCGGACTGGCCGCCTTCCTGGTGGTGTTCGTCGCCGCCGCGGCAGCCCTGTACCGCCGCGACACCCGACGGGCATGATGATCGACATGAGCGAGCCGCGCCGGACCCACCGCACCGACGAGCAGCCGGGGGAGGGCCCGGCGCGTCCGTCGTTCATGAACATCCCCGGCGCCTCGGTGGAGACCCGGCGGCAGCTGCTGGTGAAGATCTCCTGGATGCTGCTGTGGATGTTCTACCTGGCCTACCCGGTGGGCGACCTGCTGGACGGCGGTCACAGCGCGGGCGCCCGGGTGCTCGGCTGGATCTGCCTGGGGGCCTTCGTCACCGGATACGTCCTGCTGGTGGTCTTCCGCTCGATGCCCGGAATGCGGCCGTGGACCTGCCGGGTGATCGTCGCGACGATGGTCGCGCTCGCCGTGGCGTCCACCTTCGTACTCGGCACCGCTTTCCTGTCGCTGTTCATCTACGCCTCGGTGTGCGTCGCGATCATCAGCCCGGCCCGCTACGCCCTGCGCGCGCTGCTCGGCGCGGCGGTGCTCACCGCCGGGGTCGGCCTGCTCGCCCACGCCGACACGGACAACGTGTGGACCTTCACGCTCAGCGCCTTCCTCGCGGGCGCCGCGATGACCGGCCTGCAGCGACTGGTCGGCACCATGAAGGAGCTGCGCGAGGCGAGGGCCGCCGTGGCCCACCTGGCCGCCTCGGAGGAGCGGCTGCGGCTCGCCCGCGACCTGCACGACCTGCTCGGGCACTCGCTGTCGCTGATCACCCTGAAGAGCGAGCTGGCCGGGCGGTTCATGGACGCCGGCAAGGACGAGGCGGCGCGGGCGCAGGTCGCCGACATCGAGAACGTCGCCCGGCAGTCGCTGATCGACGTCCGGGAGGCGGTCACCGGCTTCCGGCGGCCCACCCTGCCGGTCGAGCTGGCCGCCGCCCGCACCGCGCTGGCCGCCGCCCAGGTCACCCTGGAGACCGCGCCGGAGCTGCTCGACGCCTGGCCGGGGCTGGCCGCCGAGGAGGCCGGCGCGCTCGCCTGGGCGCTGCGCGAGGCGGTCACCAACGTCGTCCGGCACGGCGAGGGCGCCACCGTCTGCACCGTGCGGTCCGACGAGACCTGGGAGGGGAACGGCGAGCGCTACGCCGTCCTGGAGGTCACCGACGACGGGCGCGGCCCGGGCAAGTCCCAGCCCGGCAACGGCCTCTCCGGGCTGGAGGAGCGGCTCGCCCTGGTCGGCGGCCGGCTGGAGACCGGGCCGGGCGCGCGGGGCCGGGGCTTCCGGCTGCGGGCCCTGGTGCCGCTGCGGACGGCCTCCGTTCCTGCCCCGTAGCCGACCGGTCCGGGCGGTATCCCCGTAACTCCGGCGCCCCGCCGCGCGGGCGCCGGGCGGTGCGGGCGGGCAGCATGGCAGACATGCCGAAGTCCGCACTGGCTGTCCTCACCGTGCTGTTCCTCTCCCTGCTGCTCTGTGCCGCGTTCACCGAGGCGGGTACCTCGGCCCGGGGGACGGCGCCCGGCGGCGCCCAGGGCCACCCCCGCTGACCTCCGCCCCCCGTCAGGGTGGGGACGCCGTAGGGTCGGGCGGCATGAGTGACAATCAGGGCGACCGGCCCTCGGTGCGGGTGCTGTTGGCGGAGGACCAGGGGATGGTCCGGGAGGCGCTGGCCGCGCTGCTCGGGCTGGAGGGGGACATCGACGTCGTCGCCCAGGTCGGGCGCGGGGACGAGGTGGTGGACGCTGCGGTCGCGCACGACGTGCAGGTGGCGGTGCTGGACATCGAGATGCCGGGGATGACCGGGATCGAGGCCGCGGCGCTGCTGCGCAAGCGGCGGCCGCAGACCAAGGTGGTGATCGCGACGACCTTCGGCCGCCCCGGCTACCTGCGGCGGGCGATGGAGTCCGGCGCGGACGCCTTCCTGGTGAAGGACGCGCCCGCCGCCGAGCTGGCCGAGGCCATCCGCCGGGTGCTGCGCGGCGAGCGGGTGATCGACCCGGTCCTGGCCGCGGCGGCGCTCGCCGAGGGGGCGAACCCGCTGACCGCCCGGGAGCGGGACGTGCTGGCGGCCGCGGCGGACGGCGCGGTGAACGCGGACATCGCCGGGCGGCTGCACCTGTCCGAGGGCACTGTGCGCAACTACCTCTCGATGGCGATCCAGAAGACCGAGGCCCGCAACCGCACCGAGGCGGTCCGGATCGCCCGGGAGAAGGGCTGGCTCTAGGGCCCGCCGATCGCCCCCGGGCCCCGGCTCAGTTGAGCCGGTGGCGGGCGGCGCGGGCCTCCTGACGGACCTTGGCGGCGGCGTCGGGGTCGAAGGCGTCCAGGATCGCGGCGTACTCGTCCATCTCCCCGGCCCCGCCCAGGAAGTCGCCGGTGCGCACCAGCAGTTCGGCGCGTTCGAGCCGGAGTTGGGCGGGGTGGCGGGGGAGCAGCAGGGCGAGTTCGGTGGCCCAGAGCTGGGTGCGGGCGTGCTCGGGCCGGTCGGCGGCCCAGCCGCGGATGTTGCCGAGCACCCGCAGCACGGTGTCCAGCGGCTGTGCGGGGGTGAGCAGTTCGGGGGTGAACTCGTGCCCGGCGGCGCGCACCAGCTCGGCCACCCCGTCGAGGTCGAGCAGCCGGCCGCCGTGGAAGGGGTCGGCCAGCACGTAGTCGTCGCCGCCGGCGGGCCCGCCGACCGCGACGACGAAGTGGCCGGGCAGGGCGACCCCGTGCACCGTGAGCCCGGCCCGGCGGGCGACCGCCCACCAGACCAGCGACAGCATGATCGGCAGTCCGCGGCGCCGCCGCAGCACCTCCGGCAGCAGCGAGGACTCCAGCCGCCGGTAGTCGGACTTCCGCCCGTGGAACCGCTCGCGCCCGCCGAGGACGGCGGCCAGCAGCGCCGCGGTCTCCTCCGGTCCGGCCGGGGCGCGTTCGGCGACGGCGCGCCGCACGGCGGCCGCGTGCCGCTCCAGCGCCGCCTCGCAGGCGGCGAGCAGGGCGTCGGGCGCGGGCGGGCCGTCGAGGCCGTCCGGGTCCGAGGGGTCGGGGGCGGGGGTGTGTTCGGCGGCCGCGAGCACGCAGAGCAGCACCGGATCGGGGTGCTCGGCCCTGGCCTCGGTCCGGAAGCGTGCTCTGCTCTGCTCGGTCACGGCGGTGGCGGCGGCTTTCGTACGGACGGGCGGACGGGGAGGGACGCGCGGGGGAGCGGCCGGGACTCCTACCCCTGCGGCAGGAGTGCGTACTGGTAAGTGTGACTGGTCGTGAAGCCCAGGCCGTCATAGAGCGCGATCGCCCCGGAGTTCTCCGCCTCGACCTGCAAGTACCCGCCGCTCGCGCCCTCCTCGGCGGCCCGGGCCGCGAGCACCGCCATGACCGCGGTGGCCAGTCCGGCCCGGCGCGCGTGCGCGGCGACCTCGACCGCGCCGAAACCGGCCCACGGCCCGTCGACGACGCAGCGGCCGACGGCCAGCGGCGCCCGGTCGGGACCGGCGCCCGGCACGCTGGCGAACCAGACCGACGGCCCGCCGCGGACCACCCGCAGGGCGGCCTCCTCCACCGCCGGGCCGCCGCCCGTCCGCCGGTACAGCGACAGCCAGGCCGCGTCGGCGGTCCGGGACAGCCGCACCCGGTCGAGGGCGGCGGGCGTGCCGCCACGGGCGAGCCCGGCCAGCGGCGCGACCCGGACCAGGGTCCGCGCGCAGGTGGCGCCCCGGCGGTCCAGCTCCTCGCGCAGGCCCTCCGGCGAGCCCGGGGTGCAGACCTCCAGCATCGCCGGCAGTCCGCGCGCCGCGTACCAGGCGCTGACGGCCGCCAGCGCCCGGTCGAGCGGCAGGCCGGGATCGCCGAGTGCCAGGGCGGAGTTGGCCCGCCGGGTGAAGCCGGCCGAGGCGCGCAGGGTCCATTCGCCCAGCGGCTCCTGCTCGACGGCCGGCCAGCCGCGGGCGGCGGTCCGCTGGAGCCCGACCGGGTCGGTCGGCGGCAGCGGCGCGCGCCGGGCGGGGAAGAGCGGCACCGGCTTCCCCGCGACCAGCAGCCGCTCGTCGAAGGAGACCGGTCCGCCGGTCCGCGGCACCACCGTCAGGCCCTCGTCGTCCCAGGAGACGAGCACGCCGATCACGTCGCGGAAGACTGGCCGGTTGTCGTCGGCGAAGCCGGTGAGCCGTCGTACGGAGACTCTCCGGCCCACGTCGGAGCGATCCACCCGGACCTCCGGACGGTCCTGAACCGGCCCTTCGACGGCCATCTGGGCACCTCCTGTGCATTTGCGGTCTCCGACCCGCGATACTAGGGGCGGGCATCGACGACACCGCGCTCACCCGCGCACGCGAGAAAACAGAATGGGCCGCCGAGCCCTTCCGAGGAGGAACGACAGCGTGACCTACGTCATCGCGCAGCCTTGTGTCGACGTCAAGGACAAGGCCTGCATCGAAGAGTGCCCGGTTGACTGCATCTACGAGGGCGAGCGATCGCTCTACATCCACCCGGATGAGTGTGTCGACTGTGGTGCTTGCGAGCCGGTCTGCCCGGTCGAGGCGATCTTCTACGAGGACGACACTCCGGAGGAGTGGAAGGACTACTACAAGGCGAACGTCGAGTTCTTCGACGACCTCGGTTCGCCCGGCGGTGCGTCGAAGCTCGGCCTGATCGAGCGCGACCACCCGTTCATCGCCGCTCTGCCGCCGCAGAACGCCGACCACTGACCGGATCGGTGGCAATTCAGCTGTGACTACCAAGAACAGCACGCACGCGCCGTTCCCGGGCCACCCGGGGGCGGCGCGCCGCGTTTCCGACCTCCTGCCGGTGTTCCCCTGGGACAAGCTGGAGCCCTACAAGGCCACGGCGCTCGCCCACCCGGGCGGGCTCTGCGACTTCTCGGTGGGCACCCCGGTGGACCCGGTCCCCGAGGTGATCCAGAAGGCGCTCGCCGCCGCGACGGACACCCCCGGCTATCCGACCGTGTGGGGCCCGGAGGAGCTGCGCGAGGCCGTCGCCGGCTGGCTGCGGCGCCGGCTCGGCGCGGAGATCGGCCCGCGGGCCGTCCTGCCGACCGTCGGCTCCAAGGAGCTGGTGGCCTGGCTGCCGACCCAGCTCGGCCTCGGCCCCGGCGACCAGGTCGCCTACCCGCGGCTGGCCTACCCGACGTACGAGGTCGGCGCCCGGCTGTGCGGCGCCGAGCCGGTCGAGTACGACTCGGTGGACGAGCTGGACGGCTCCCGGGTGCGCCTGCTGTGGGTCAACTCGCCGTCCAACCCGACCGGGCGGGTGCTCGGCGCCGACGAGCTGCGCCGCACGGTGGCGTGGGCGCGCGAGCACCGGGTGCTGCTGGTCAGCGACGAGTGCTACCTGGAACTGGGCTGGGAGGCCGAGCCGGTCTCGGTGCTGCGCCCGGACATCTGCGGGGACGGCCACGAGGGCCTGCTCGCGCTGCACTCGCTGTCCAAGCGCTCCAACCTGGCCGGCTACCGCGCCTCCTTCGTGGCGGGCGACCCGGTGGTGGTCAAGGAGCTGCTGGAGGTGCGCAAGCACGGCGGCATGATCGTGCCGGCCCCGGTCCAGGCCGCGACGGTGGCCGCGCTCGGGGACGACGCGCACGTGGCCGAGCAGCGGGAGCGCTACGCGGCCCGGCGGGCGGCGCTGCGGGCGGCGCTGGAGGCGTACGGCTTCCGGATCGAGCACTCGGAGGCGAGCCTCTACCTGTGGGCGACCCAGGACCGGCCGTGCTGGGAGACCGTCGCCGAACTCGCCGGACTGGGCATCCTGGTGGCGCCCGGCGACTTCTACGGTCCGGCCGGCGACCGGTTCGTCCGGGTGGCGTTCACCGCGACCGACGAGCGGGTCGCGGCGGCGGTGGAGCGGCTGAACGCGGCGCGCTGACCGCGTGGAAGGCCGAAGGGGCCGGTGTTCCGAGGAGGAACACCGGCCCCTTCGCCGTCGTCGTACCGGGGTGCCGCCGCCCCCCGGGGGGACGGGAGCCGCGGGCGGAACGCGGCGGAACCGCGGTGAGCCGCGAGGACTGCGGGCAGGACTGGGGCGCCCTAGAGGCCGAGGCCGCCGCCGTTGACGCCGCCCAGCAGGCCGCCGATCGGGCCGAGCGCGCCGGTGAGGCCGCCGAGGCCGTTCAGCGGGCTGTTCGGGCCGAGGTCGGCGCCGCCCAGGCGGTTGGCCGAACCGTGCTCGGCCAGGCCGAGCACGTCGGCGCCGGGCAGGCCGGAGGTCAGACCACCGGGGACGGCCCGGCCGACGGCGCCGAGCGGCAGCGCGTCGGTGACGGCGTTGGTGCTGGGGACGGCCTGGGTCAGCCCGCCCGCGCCCGGGACGGCGTTGGCGACCGCACCGGCCTGGGAGAGCCCGCCGACCGGGTTTGCCCCGCTCTGCGCGCTGCGCTGCGGGCCGGCGGCGCGGCCGGTGACGGCCTCGCCGAGCTTCCCGGCCAGGGTCTTGGCGACCTTCGGGGTGACGCCCGAGAGCTGGCCGGTGGTGGCGGCGGTCTGGTCCACCGGGGCGGTCAGCGAGCTGGCCTTCTCGTTCGCCTCGGGGAGCTGCTGGGCGACGATGTTGCCGGTGGCGTCGGCGGTGGCGGGCACACCCGCGGCCACGGTCGCGGCGCCGGTGGTCCCGGCGGCCTGGCCCAGCTCGTGGGTGGTGTGCTGCAGGGTGGAACCCGTGTCGGTGTTGGTCAGCTGGCCCAGTGGGGCGGCCAGGTCGCTCTTCGGCAGCAGGGCGTCCGCGGCGGACGCGGAGCCGGCCGCGACCAGCGGGGTCGCGCCGGCCGCCACGAGCAGGGCGGCCTGGGCGATCCGGCGCGTGAGGGGGTGAGACATGGGGCTCCTCGAAAGGGGTCTGGGTCCGTTCCGTCCGCCGGGCGGACAACGGTGTTACCGCTTGAGAAGCCAGAAGGTTTCGGCCGGTGCAAGGAAAACGTCGTACCGACCATCTGACGGTATGACCGCACGGGGAGCCGCTCCCGGGGCCGGACCGGGGGTGCGGGCGTGCGACGGGCCAAGGGGAGTGACGGTTCTGCGCCCCGCCCGGCCCGGCCGTCCGCCTGTCCACCTGTGTTGACGCGAATCACTCGTACGGCGGCAACCCGGACACCAGTGCGTCAGCCACCGGGACCCCCGGCTCTCAGCCCTTCGCGGGAGGCGCCAGCGAGACCAGCACCAGCTTGGTCGACGTCCCGGTCGACTGCGGCTTCCAGCCGTCCTCGGACTTCGCCTTCCGCCAGATCCGACCGTCGTAGGCGACGGTCTCGATGCCCAGCCGCTGCGCCTGGGTCACTGCCCAGTGCGCCACCGCCCAGCCGTTCTGCCGTTCGGCCTCCGGCCCGGAGTCGGTGGACGCGGTCGGGTCCGGGGTCAGCGAGACGGCGTTCTCGGCGCCCTTCACCGTGGACGTGTAACCGGCCGCCGGGGTCACCGTCCGGCCGAACTCGCGGCGCACCCGGTCGCTCAGCACCTGCGCCCGGTCCGGGCGGGCCGCCGCCGTCGCGCCGGTGTCCGGCGCGGCCCCGGCCGGGGCCGGCGAGGACTCCTCCTCGTCGGTGTCCGGCGCGGCGAAGTCGTGCACCACGCAGTTCAGCGCGGCCGCCTCCCGGCCGGTCAGCGCGGAGGCCAGCAGGGTGGCCTTGGTCTCGTGCTTGGCGTAGGCCTGCGGGTAGCCGCTCTTCTGCACCTGCTGGGCCGCGTCGGTCAGCGGCAGCCGGGTGTAGCCGGGCACCTTCACCAGGCCGTCCAGGAACTTGTTGGTCGCGTAGACCGGGTCCATGATCTGCTGCACGGTGCCCCAGCCCTGCGAGGGCCGCTGCTGGAACAGGCCCACCGAGTCCCGGTCGCCGCCGGCCAGGTTGCGGATCTTGGACTCCTGCATCGCGGTGGCCAGCGAGATGGTCACCGCCCGGTCCGGCAGACCGCGGGCGTGCGCGACGGCGGCGATGGTCGCGGCGTTGGCGGCCTGCGGAACCTCCAGCGTCCCCTCGCCGGCCGGGGTCTTCACCGAGCAGCCCTCGGGGGTCAGCAGCTTCTGGTCGCGCAGCCAGTACAGCCCCACCGCGACCACGGTCAGCACCAGCAGGACGATCAGCACCGCGCGCACCGGCCTGCGGCGCCGCGGCGGCGCCGCGTCACCGTCCCCGCCGCCGCTCTTCCGCCTGGCCACCGCCGCCCCTCTCCACCGAGCACCTCGAACCGACACCGTACCCACTCGGACGGGTGTGCGGCGGCGGACGGTTGCCCCGGGACGGCACCGAAGCCGTCACAGGCCGGCCACGGCCCGGATCCGTGCGGGATCCGTCCGGGAGCCGTGCGGGATCCGTCCGGGTTCGGGGACGGGTTCCCGGACGGGACTACGCTGGACGACCATGAGCAGCTCGAAGACGCCCCTTGACCTCACCCTCGACGGCGGCGCGCTGACCGCCCAGCTGGTCGACTTCCCCTCCGTCAGCGGCGACGAGCAGGCGCTCGCCGACGCCGTGGAGGACGCCCTGCGGGCCCTCCCGCACCTGACCGTCGACCGCTACGGCAACAACGTCGTCGCCCGCACGAACCTCGGCCGCGCCGAACGCGTCCTGCTCGCCGGCCACATCGACACCGTGCCGATCGCCGACAACGTGCCCTCCTGGGTCGAGGGCGACCTGCTCTTCGGCTGCGGCACCTCGGACATGAAGTCCGGCGTCGCCGTCCAGCTCCGGCTCGCGGCCACCCTGCCCGAGCCCAACCGGGACCTCACCTTCGTCTTCTACGACTGCGAGGAGGTGGAGGCCCACCGCAACGGCCTCGGCCACCTCGCCCAGGCCCACCCGGACTGGCTGACCGCCGACTTCGCGGTGCTCATGGAGCCCAGCGGGGCGGTCGTCGAGGGCGGCTGCCAGGGCACCCTGCGCGCCCAGGTCCGGCTGACCGGCGTCCGGGCCCACTCGGCCCGCAGCTGGCTCGGCGACAACGCCATCCACCACGCCGGCGAGGTGCTGCGCCGGCTCTCCGAGTACCGGGCGCGCAAGGTCGACATCGACGGCCTGGAGTACCACGAGGGCCTCAACGCGGTGCGGATCGACGGCGGCGTGGCCGGCAATGTGATCCCCGACGAGTGCGTGGTGACGGTCAACTTCCGCTTCGCGCCGGACCGCGACGAGGCCGAGGCCGAGAAGCACGTGCGCGAGGTCTTCGACGGCTTCGAGGTCACCGTCACCGACTTCGCCCCGGGCGCGCTGCCCGGCCTCAACCAGCCGGCCGCCCGGGCGTTCCTCACCGCCACCGGCGGCACCGCCCGCGCCAAGTTCGGCTGGACCGACGTGGCCCGGTTCAGCGCGCTCGGCGTCCCGGCGGTCAACTACGGCCCGGGCGACCCGAACATGGCGCACAAGCGCGACGAGCACTGCTCGCTGAGCGCGATCGCCGAGACCGAGGAGCGGCTGCGGGCCTGGCTGACGGCCTGAACCCGGCGGACGGCCGGACCGGTCCAGCGGCCGGTCCGACCGTCCGACCATCGGCCGAACGCCATCTTCCGGTTGCCCAACCGACCTTCCACCGTTGCCTGAAAAAGGGGAGGCAGGGGCGTAGGGTTTCGTCATGACAGGCACTGGAGACGAAAAGCACTACGGCCACGGTCCTGAGCAGGTGGGCGAGCCGCGCCCGAAGAAGGCGTGGCCCGAGAAGCAGAAGGGCCCGGTGCTGGTGCGCCGGGACCAGGTCGGCGAGAGCACCACGGACCAGCGGCTGCTGGACACCACCGGCCCGACCGACTGGCTGCACACCGACCCCTGGCGGGTCCTGCGCATCACCTCGGAATTCGTCGAGGGCTTCGGCGCGCTCGCCGAACTCCCGCCCGCGATCAGTGTCTTCGGCTCCGCACGGACCCCGGTCGACTCGCCCGAGTACGCCGCGGGCGTGGCGATCGGCCGGGCCCTGGTCGAGGCCGGCTTCGCGGTGATCACCGGCGGCGGCCCCGGCGCGATGGAGGCGGCCAACCGGGGCGCCTCGGACGCCGGCGGGCTCAGCGTCGGGCTTGGCATCGAGCTCCCCTTCGAGCAGGGGCTCAACGAGTTCGTCGACCTCGGGCTGAACTTCCGTTACTTCTTCGTCCGCAAGACGATGTTCGTGAAGTACTCGCAGGGCTTCGTCGTCCTGCCCGGCGGCCTGGGCACCCTGGACGAGCTGTTCGAGGCGCTCACCCTGGTGCAGACGAAGAAGGTCACCCGCTTCCCGGTGATCCTCTTCGGCAGCGCGTACTGGGGCGGACTGGTCGACTGGCTGCGGAACACCCTGGTCGCCCAGGGCAAGGCGGCCCCGCACGACCTGGAGCTCTTCCACGTGACCGACGACATCGACGAGGTCATGAAGATCCTCGCCGACGCCCGCCGGCCCGTGAACGAGATCTAGGCGTGTCCTAGGGGCCCTGGAGGCCCTTACGCCAGCCCCCGGCGGGCCACGGCCGGCGGGCGGGTGCCGCGGATCGAGGAGACCATGTCGAGCACCTGCCGGGTCTCCGCCACCTGGTGCACCCGGTACACCTGGGCGCCCAGCCAGGCGGAGACCGCCGTGGTCGCCAGGGTGCCGAGCAGCCGCTCGTTCACCGGCCGGTCCAGCGTCTCGCCGACGAAGTCCTTGTTCGACAGCGACACCAGGACCGGGAAGCCGGTCGCGGTCATCTCCGGCAGCCGCCGGGTCGCCTCCAGCGAGTGCCGGGTGTTCTTCCCGAAGTCGTGCCCCGGGTCGATCAGCACCGCGTCCCGCCGCACACCCAGCTCCACCGCCCGCTCGGCCAGCCCGACGGTGACCCGCAGGATGTCCGCCATCACGTCCTGGTAGCCGGCCCGGTGCGGCCGGGTGCGTGGCTCCGCGCCGCCGGCGTGCGTGCAGACCAGCCCGACGTCGTGGCGGGCGGCCACCTCGGCCAGCCGCGGGTCCACCCCGCCCCAGGCGTCGTTCAGCAGGTCGGCGCCGACCTCGCAGACCGCCTCGCCGACCTCGTGCCGCCAGGTGTCCACACTGATCACGGCCCCGGGGTGGCGCTTGCGCAGCTCCGCCACGAACGGCACCGTGCGCCGCAGTTCCTCCTCGACGGTCACCTCGTCACCCGGCCCGGCCTTCACCCCGCCGATGTCGAGGATCGCCGCGCCCTCCGCCATCGCGCGGTCGGCGGCCTCGAACGCGGCCTCGTCGGCGAAGGTCGAGCCCTTGTCGAAGAACGAGTCCGGTGTCCGGTTGACGATCGCCATGATCACAAGCTCGTCGTCGCCGAATTCCCGTGGTCCCAGGCGCAGTGCCACCGATGTCTCCTCCACAGCTGCTGCGGGTGCGATGATGGCCCCCCCGGCCCATCGGGACCATGATCCCACTCCTGTCGGGGCCGGCCGGAGAATCGGGAGGACCGCTCGTGTTCTGGGTGATCGTGGTGGCCATGGCCGTAGTGGTCGGCGGCGCCGCCCTGGTGGCGCTGGGCGGCGGCGGTTCGCTGCCCGAGGCCGTGCAGGACCGGATCTCCGCCCGGCTGCCGCAGGACCGCCCGCTGGGCCGGGCCGACGTGGACGCGCTGCGCCTGCCGATGGCCCTGCGCGGCTACCGGATGGACGAGGTGGACGACGTCCTCGACCGGCTGGGCGCCGAACTCGCCCACCGGGACGTCCGGATCGCCGAGCTGGAGGCGCTGGCCGCCGTGCGCGGCGCCGTCGAGGCGACCGACCGCCCCGAGCCAGGCGCCGAACCGCTGCCCGGCCTGGAGGAGTTCGCCCTGGTGGTCGAGCCCGCCGTCGCCCTCACCAAGTCCACCGCGGCCCCCGAGGACGCCGTGCCGGACGGGGAGCGGTGAGCGCCGGCACCAGCGCCGTCCTGGGGGCGGACGGGCTGCGCCGCTGCGCCTGGGGCGACTCGGCGGACGACTACCGGATCTACCACGACACCGAGTGGGGCCGCCCGGTGCGCGGCGACGACGCCCTGTTCGAGCGGGTCTGCCTGGAGGCCTTCCAGTCCGGCCTGTCCTGGATCACCATCCTGCGCCGCCGCGAGGGCTTCCGGGCCGCCTTCGCCGGCTTCGCGATCGCCGAGGTCGCCGAGTTCGGCCCCGCCGACGTCGAGCGGCTGCTCGCGGACACCGGGATCATCCGCAACCGGGCCAAGATCGAGGCGTCGATCGCCAATGCCCGGGTCGCCCGTGAGCTCGACGGCGGACTGGACGCGCTGATCTGGGGGTTCGCCGGGGACCCGGACCGGCCGGCGCCCCGCACCCTGGACGAGGTGCCGGCCGTCACGCCCGAGTCGACGGCGCTCGCCAAGGCCCTGAAGAAGGCCGGTTTCCGGTTCGTCGGCCCGACCACCGCCTACGCGCTGATGCAGGCCTGCGGACTGGTGGACGACCACCTCGCCGACTGCCACGTCCGTACCGCGCCCGCAGGGCCGGTCCGGGCCTGAACGGGGCCTGAACCGGGCCCGAACCGGGGTGCGGGTGGGGTCACGCCCTAGCGGCCCAGGTAGGCCGGCTTCTCCTTGGCGATGAAGGCGCGGACCGCGATCCGGTGGTCCTCGCTCGCGCCGGCCAGGGTCTGCAGCTCGTCCTCCTTGTCGAGCAGCTCGCTCAGCGAGTGCGAGGCGCCGTACGCCAGGGACTCCTTGATCGCGCCGTAGGCCACCGTCGGGCCCTCGGCCAGCTCCTTGGCGAACACCCGGGCGGTGGCGGCCAGTTCGGCGGCCGGAACGACCTTGGTGGCCAGGCCCAGCTCCATCGCCTCGGCCGCCTTCACGGTGCGCGGCAGCATCAGCAGCTCGGTCGCCCGCGCGTGGCCGACCAGCCGCGGCAGGGTCCAGGAGGCCCCGGAGTCGGCGGTCAGCGCGATCCCGGCGAACGCGGTGTTGAAGCCCGCGGTGTCCGCCACGATCCGGAAGTCACAGGCGAAGGCCAGCGAGGCGCCCGCCCCGGCCGCCACCCCGCCGACCGCGGCCACCGTCGGCTTGCGCATCCCGGCGAGCGCCCGCAGCAGCGGGTTGTAGTGCTCGGCCACCGTCCGCAGCGCGCCCTCGCCGGTCTCCTCGGCCCGCTTCAGCAGGCCCAGGTGCTCCTTGAGGTCCTGCCCGACGCAGAACGCCCGGTCGCCCGCGCCGGTCAGCAGCACCGCGCGCACGGCCGGGTCCTCGGCGGCGGCGGTCACGGTGTCACGCAGCGCCACCTTGGTCGGGACGTCCAGCGCGTTCATCGCCCCGGGGCGGTTGATCGTGATGACGGCCAGGCCGCCGTCCAGCTCGTACAGCACCGAATCGGACATGGACGAGAGCTCCCTTGCTCGTGATCGTGGGCTGCCAGGATGCCGGAGCCCCGGCCCGCCTGGGGAGTGTGAGGTATCGCACCTTCCGGTGGCGTACGGACCGGCGCCGCGCCGGGGCTTATGCCGGTTATTGGGAGGGATTGCGGCGGTCCGGACGAGGTTGCACCGAGAGTGATGTTGGTCATCAGGCCGTGGCATGCGGGATAATGGCTTCCGATCAATGCGTTCGATACCGGCGGTGGACGGACTGCCGGTGCGTAGCTGAGCGGTTGCAGGAAGGGGAACGAGCATGGCGGCCATGAAGCCGCGGACGGGTGACGGCCCGCTCGAAGTCACCAAAGAGGGGCGGGGCATCATCATGCGCGTTCCGCTCGAAGGCGGCGGACGCCTCGTGGTGGAGCTCACGCCCGACGAGGCCCACGCCCTCGGCGAGGCCCTGAAGAAGGCCTGCGGCTGACCGCAGCAGGTGCTCGCCATCTCCTGGAGATGTGCCGCCGGGCCCGGGTACGACCATCGCGTCGTCCCGGGCCCGGTACGTTCCGCCCCCGGGCGTGCCTTTCCGCGTGCCCGGGTGTCCGCGTTCCGGTGGCCGCGCGCCGCCGCTACCGCTTCACGGCGCAGAGCAGCCCGTCCGACACCGGCAGCAGCGCGGGCAGCAGGGCGTCGCTCTCCCGGACGTCCCGGACGAGGTCGCGCATCGACCTGGTCCGCGGGTCCTGGAGCTCCGGTTCGGCCAGTCGGCCCTCCTGGAACACGCCCTCGAAGCAGACCGTCCCGCCCGGCCGCAGCAGCCGCAGCGACTCCTCCAGGTACGCGCCTGACTCCGCCGGGTCCCCGTCGCAGAACACCAGGTCGTACTGGCCGTCGGCGAGCCTCGGCAGCACCTCCAGGGCCCGGCCCGGTATGAACCGCGACCGGTTGGCCGCGAACCCGGCGGCCTGGTAGGCCTCCTTCGCCAGCTGCTGGCGGACCGGCTCCGAGTCGACGGTGGTGAGCACGCCGTCCGGCCGCATCCCGCGCAGCAGGTACACCCCGGAGACGCCCGTCCCGGTGCCGATCTCGGCCACCGCCTTGGCGCCCGACGCGGCGGCCAGCAGCCGCAGACAGGCGCCGCCGCTCGGGCCGATCGCCCGGATCCCGGTGCGCGCGGACTGCGCCCGGGCGTAGGTCAGCACCGCGTCCTCGCCGACGAAGGTGTCGGCGAGCGCCGTACGCGCGGGCCCGAACTCGCTGATGGCTGCCTCTTTCGGAGCCCCGGGTGGCGGCCCGGCGCCGAGCGGATGTCGATATTTCCTGCCACAGATTACTGGCCGGGCGGGAACCGCGTACGGCGGCGGGCCGTTGATGGAGCAGGGACCGGGCGAACAGGCCGTCCCGGACACCCTCCCGGAGCCGCTGCCGCGGGCCGGACGGTGCCGCGGATACCGGAGGCGGTCCCGGACACTTCTTATCCGGGCTTGACGGGCGAGGTGGATATGGTGGTGGCCCTGCTGGGCAGAAGAGCCGACCGAGGAGGTGTGGCCGAGGGCGACGTCCCCGTGCGGCGGCACTCCCGCGGCACCGCGTCGGCCCGTACGCCGAAGCCCGTGATGAACCAGCCTGCGCACTCCACCCTGGACCAGCCGGCCGCCGCGCCCGAGGCGCCCGCCGGCACTGCCGAGGCCCCCGCCCTCGCGACCTTCGCCGAGGGCCCCGACGCGCAGACCTGGACTCCGCCCAGCTGGGAGGAGATCGTCGAGGCCCACAGTGCGCGCGTCTACCGGCTCGCCTACCGGCTGACCGGTAACCAGCACGACGCCGAGGACCTCACCCAGGAGGTCTTCGTCCGGGTCTTCCGTTCGCTGTCCACCTACACCCCCGGCACGTTCGAGGGCTGGCTGCACCGGATCACCACCAACCTCTTCCTGGACATGGTCCGCCGCCGCCAGCGCATCCGCTTCGACGCGCTCGGCGACGACGCGGCGGAGCGGCTCGCCTCCCGCGAGCCCAGCCCGGCCCAGCACTTCAGCGACACCCACTTCGACGCCGACGTCCAGCACGCCCTGGACACCCTGGCGCCCGAGTTCCGTGCCGCCGTGGTGCTCTGCGACATCGAGGGCCTCTCCTACGAGGAGATCGCCGCCACGCTCGGCGTCAAGCTCGGCACCGTCCGCAGCCGCATCCACCGCGGCCGCTCGCACCTGCGCGCCGCCCTCAAGCACCGCGCCCCCGGCTCGGCCCCCGGCCGTGAGCGCCGGGGCGGCGGCGCCGAGGAGCAGCCGGTCCCGGTCGGCGCCGTCGCCGGCGAGGCTCCGGCCGCGCCGGGCGGGCGCGGCCGGAGGCGATCGTGAGCGGAACCGGCCGGTCCGGGCCGGGCCACTCGGACACCCCCGGCCGCACGGCCGCCCGCCGGGCCGGCTGGCCCGCGCTGGGCCGCCGGGGCCAGGACGGGCCGGGAGCGGTCGACGGTCCCGCGCTGCCGGCCGAGCCGGCCCTGCGCGCCGTCGCCGTCCGGTCGGTCGACCCCGCGGAGGAGCACCACCTCGGGGAGCGGCTGTCCGCCTTCGTCGACGGTGAACTCGGCCACGACTCGCGCGACCGCGTCCAGGCCCATCTGGCGACCTGTCCGCAGTGCCTCGCCGAGGCCGACGAGGGCCGTGCGGTCAAGCACCTGCTGACCCGGACCGGCACGCCCGGCCCGTCCTCCGGGCTGATGGCCCGGCTGATGGCCGTCGGCGCGCTCCCGGAGGACGAGCCGCAGCCGCGCGCCGACCGGCCGCGCCGGGACGACGACGACTTTCCCGGCGGCGGCGTGGCCGGCACCGGGACCCTCGGCGGCAGCCGGCTGAACGGCGGCTCCTTCGGCCGGGGCGCGGGCGCCTCCTTCGGTGGCGGCGCGCTCGGCGCCGACACCCCGGTGCCCGGGGTCGACCCGCGGGCCTTCGGCCGGGGCGGCGCGGTGCTGCGCCCGCTGATCGGACGCCGCACCGCCCGTCCGGACGCCCCGGTCCAGCCGCTGGCCGCGGCCGCGGCCGCGGCCGCGATCGCCCCGGTGGTCCGGCCGGTCCCGCCGCGCGGCCGGCGCTTCGTCTTCGCCGCCGCCGGGGCCTTCTCGGTGGCCGCGGTGACGCTCGGCGGGGTCGGCGGCATTTCCGGTCCGGGCGAGGACCAGCACGGCACCGTGGTCAGCCCGGCCGGCAGTGGCGGCCGGGGCGGCATGGTCCCGATGAACGCCCAGGTGCCGGCGGCGGACCTGCCGGTCCGCCCGGTGGCGGTCACCCGGGGCGCGATGCCGCCGCACGAGCTCCCCGAGCGCACGCCGAGCACCGGCGTGGCCGGCCTGCACCACGAGAACAGATAGACCTCACCGGCCCCTTCGGGGCCGCGGTCATCGGCGGGTCTTCACCACGGCTTCATCACACCGGGGGTCATGGACCCGCCGATGGCCATTACGCTGTGAGGAGCGTTTGTCCGATCCGCCCGCGACCGTAGGGAGCTTTGGTGTTCAGTGACGTGGGCACACTGGAGGTCCTGACCCTGGCCATCATGGCCATCGTGATCTTCGGTCCGGACAAGCTGCCGAAGCTGATCCAGGACACCATGGGGTTCATCCGGAAGATCCGGTCCTTCGCCGACACCGCGAAGGAGGACATCCGCAGCGAACTGGGTCCCGAGTTCAAGGACTTCGAGTTCGAGGACCTCAACCCGAAGACCTTCGTCCGCAAGCAGCTGATGGGCGGCGAGGAGGACCCACTGGGCCTCAAGGACATGCGGGAGTCCCTGGACATCCGCTCGGTGCTGGACGACAAGCCGGCCGCCCCGGTGAACGGGCACGGCCGCAACGGCAGCGTCTCCTTCGACAAGCCCGCCGCCACCCCGGCCCCCGCGACCGCCGGCGCCCCCCTCACCCCGGG